>NZ_JABMCU010000118.1:0-14026 GCF_013179605.1 Enterobacter sp. CM29
GCAAAACTTGCATACGGATAAAATCTACTTTCAATGACATATCAATAACTCATCCAAAAATTTCCACTGCGGTTATAAGCGAAAAGGGGGTTTTTCATTTATCGGTCACATAAATGAAAGCGGGATGTCATCTGAAAAATGAAAAATAACGGGTTAATCAAATGGATTCGCGCGCAAAAAATTTTGGGATGTACGGGAATGGCGGTTACACTTCACCCGCTGATTATTTGACTACAGGAAAGAATGGATTGTGACCAAACTCAAACTTCTGGCATTGGGCATCCTTGCCGCGACCGCAGCGAGCACCGTACAGGCTGAGAGCCAGTGGACTGTTGGCGCGGGTGCTGGCGTGATCAACAGCCCGTACAAGCAGTATGACCGCGACGTTTATCCTGTCCCCGTTGTCACCTATGAAGGCGATAACTTCTGGTTCCGTGGATTGGGCGGCGGCTACTATCTGTGGAACGATACGGCCGATAAGCTCTCCATCATGGCCTATTACGACCCAACGTACTTTAAACCAGGCGACAGCGACAGCAATGCGCTTCGTCAGCTGGACAAGCGCAGAAGCTCACTGATGGCCGGGCTTTCTTACGTCCATAATACCCAGTATGGCTTCCTGCGCACGGCGCTGGCGGGCGATACCCTGGACAACAGCAATGGCTTCATCTGGGATCTGGCGTGGCTTTATCGCTATACCAACGGCGCGGTGACCCTGACGCCGGGTATCGGTGTGCAGTACAGCAGCGAGAATTACAATGACTACTACTATGGCGTGTCTAAGGCTGAGTCTCGCCGCAGTGGTCTGAAGAGCTACAGCGCTGATGATGGCTGGGATCCGTACCTGGAACTCACCGCCTCGTATAACTTCCTCGGTGACTGGAACGTGTACGGTACTGGCCGTTATACCCGTCTGAGCGACGAAGTGAAGGACAGCCCGATGGTCGACAAGTCCTGGTCCGGCATCTTCTCCGTGGGTGTGACCTACAAGTTCTGACCAGAACGTGATGTATTAAAACGGGGCGCTTGCGCCCCGTTTGTTTTTTATGGTGCCTGATAAATATTAGCGCTTCACAATCTTGATCGTCTGGCCTAAGCGGGACGGTTTTTCTTCGCTGGTTTTCTGCGGGGCGGTCACGCACGCGGTTTCCACACACACGAAGGTCTTGTAACCGTCATCCGGGATATCTGCCATGCTGACGGAAAGGGCAGGGCCCGGGTTCCAGCCCACCACGTTGCTATGGTGGTGGTGAACCACGTCAATGCCGCGGTTCAACGCGCTGTCGTGGATGACGCTACAGGCTTCCGGGTGCAGATACACGCGGTCGGTACGGTCCGGGAAGCTCTGAACGCCGTCGTCCAGCCTGCCTTCTTTCGCGTTGTCCACTTTGTCGATAAAGGTATCGCCAAGTCCGCTCACCTTAACGGCCTGAATGTCGCCTACGTTGAAATAGGTGTGCAGGGCGGACGTTGTTTCGAATTCGCCGTGCGCTTCCAGTTCAATCTCGCAGGTTTTACCCAGCTTGAAGCGGGCATAGAGGGTGAATTCATGTGGCCACAGGGCGCGCGTTTCATCATTTGCCTGAAGTTCAAAGGTCAACACCGCGCCGTTATCATCTTCGTTGTGGGCTTTCAGCGTCCACTGCTGGTTACGGGCGAAACCGTGAGACGGCAATCCCTGCTGCGCTGACGGACCAAACCATGGCCAGCAGATCGGTACGCCGCCACGGATCGCCGCCCCTTTTTTGAACGAGGTGGCCTCGCTCAGCCACAGGCCTTCTTCTTCGCCTTCTGGTTTCCAGGAGAGCAGGTGGGCGCCATTGAGCGCTACGGAGGCTTTAACGCGCGGATGATCGACGACGATGATATCGGCGCCGTCAATCTGACGGCGGGAGAGCACAGGGGTAAGTTGTTCGACTACCGGAAGTGCAAAAATTTTATTAATCATTAAGCAATCCTCTGTCTAAAAACAATAAAAAAGGCGACCGAAGTCGCCTTTTAGGATCAAGCACTCATCTCAACTTATTTGGAGATGTGAGCGATCAGGTCCAGTACTTTGTTAGAGTAGCCAGTTTCGTTGTCGTACCAGGAAACCAGTTTCACGAAGTTGTCGTTCAGTGCGATACCTGCTTTAGCATCGAACACGGAAGTGCACACTTCGCCGTTGAAATCGGTAGATACAACGTCGTCTTCGGTGTAACCCAGAACGCCTTTCATTGGGCCTTCGGAAGCAGCTTTGATTGCTTTCTTAATTTCTTCGTAAGAAGCAGCTTTTTCCAGACGAACGGTCAGGTCAACAACGGATACGTTAGGAGTTGGAACGCGGAACGCCATACCAGTCAGTTTGCCATTCAGTTCTGGCAGTACTTTACCTACTGCTTTAGCAGCACCGGTAGAAGATGGGATGATGTTCTGAGCCGCGCCACGGCCGCCGCGCCAGTCTTTGTGAGACGGGCCATCAACGGTTTTCTGAGTAGCGGTGGTAGCGTGAACGGTAGTCATCAGACCTTCGATGATGCCGAAGTTGTCGTTGATAACTTTAGCCAGCGGTGCCAGGCAGTTGGTGGTGCAGGATGCGTTGGAAACGATGTCCTGGCCAGCGTAAGTTTCGAAGTTTGCACCGCGAACGAACATTGGGGTGTTGTCTTTGGAAGGACCAGTCAGAACAACTTTCTTCGCACCCGCAGTGATGTGTTTACGTGCAGTTTCGTCGGTCAGGAAGATACCGGTAGCTTCAGCTACAACGTCAACACCGATTTCGTTCCATTTCAGGTTAGCTGGGTCTTTCTCAGCACTAACGCGGATGGTTTTGCCGTTAACAACCAGGTGGCCGTCTTTCACTTCAACGGTGCCGTCGAAACGACCGTGAGTTGAGTCGTACTTCAGCATGTACGCCATGTATTCAGCGTCCAGGAGATCGTTGATACCAACGATTTCGATGTCAGAACGTTTCTGAGCAGCACGGAAAACAATACGGCCGATACGGCCAAAACCGTTGATACCTACTTTGATAGTCATATATTCCACCAGCTATTTGTTAGTGAATAAAAGGTTGCCTGTAAAATTACAAAAACCTTACGCAGCGTCAAGCGGAATCGTGTCAATCATTGCGACAAATCAATCCTGTGACTAACGTTTGTGCGACTGACTCGCCTCACTTTCCCTTTGAGCTAGCAACCACATGGGGGCTGCGCCCGGAATTTTAAAGGCCTTGCAGGATTAAAATGTGAAATTGATCACAATTGCCTGACCGCCTTTTCGCGACACATAAGTTTAGATCAAAAGTGCACGCGCGGGTGTTAATGTTTTGTTAGAATCTGGGTTAAAAGATGTCTGTTTCAACAGCGAGATGTAAGCATATGTCGAACCAACATAACCCCGACGATTTGAAAAAAAACCTTACAGAGATGCAGTTTTACGTAACGCAAAATCACGGCACGGAACCGCCGTTTACCGGGCGTTTGCTGCACAATAAACGGGAAGGCGTCTACCACTGCCTGGTGTGTGATGCACCGCTGTTTAACTCCCAGACTAAGTACGATTCTGGCTGCGGCTGGCCAAGCTTTTACGAGCCTGTCAGCGATGATGCGATCCGCTATCTGACGGACTCCTCGCACGGCATGGTGCGCACCGAAATTCGTTGTGGGAATTGCGACGCCCATCTCGGGCATGTCTTCCCGGATGGCCCGCAGCCGACGGGGGAGCGTTTCTGCGTAAATTCGGCTTCGATGAGCTTTACCGATGACGAAAACGGCGATCAGACCAAGGGTTGAAAAAACGATTCAGCAAATTATTCCTTTGAAAGGGAGAGATCGTGAATATTGATGACATGATTGCAGGCATGACCCCGGAGGTTTATCAGCGCCTGGTGACGGCCGTTGAGCTGGGAAAATGGCCGGACGGTGTGGCGCTCACACCTGAGCAAAAAGAGAACAGCTTGCAGCTGGTGATGCTGTGGCAGGCGCGTCACAATACCAACGCCCAGCACATGACCATCGACACTAACGGTCAGATGGTGATGAAAAGTAAGCGCGAACTGAAAGAAGACTTCGGCATCACGCCGAAGCCGATTGCAACCTTCAAATAAATCTCCCATGTAGGCCGGGTAAGGCGAAGCCGCCACCCGGCACACTACACCTTAGTGCGGGATCCCAAGCGACTCCGCCAGCTGCTTCGCTAACTGGTTGTTGTCATCCGCGCCATACTCCCAGAACATCGCCCCGGCGAGACCTTTCTCCTTGATATAATCGGCTTTAATCGCCACGGAACGCGGGTTCTCATAGGAGATCGCAAACAGCGCCTTCCCGTCGGCGGATTTTACCGACAGCCACGGCACCTTCGCCTGTTCGTCCCAGTGCTCGGTAAAGCGTTTCTGCGGATCGTTTAGCAGTTTGCGGACGATATCGTTGTATTTCACGTAGGTATCTTTGGTCAGGTCATAGCCAAGCGATTTGAACAGGCCCAGTTCCTGCGGCCCGAAGTAGGGCTGGGTGACCGGATTGTTTTGCGCGTCCGGTTTACTCCAGTCGATACCCGGTTCAACGGCGCGCTTCGGTACACGACCGTAAAAACCGATTCCGAGGTTCATTTGCTGCGGCTTAAGGCCGGCGGCCAGATAGTTATTCACCACAAAATCAACGCTGTATTTGTCTGCGGCAGCCACCGTTGGCCAGGCGCTGGAGTCATACAGATTCGCGTTAAAATACTGCGTCCCGTACGCCATGTCGTAGGTCATCAGGTTGATGTAATCGAGCAGGGGGGCAATGGCCTTCACATCCACCCAGCTTTTCGGACTTTCTGCATTTGCGCCCACCGCAATCGTGACCAGTTTTTTCTTACCAAACGCGTCACGCATCTCTTTTAACAGCGCGGTGAAATTATCCCTGTCGGCTGGGGTGCTCTCGACCAGTCCCCACGCGCCGTTGACCGGGAACTCCCAGTCGAGATCGATCCCGTCCAGGCCGTATTGACTGACGATCTGCTGCGCGGAGCGAATAAACACCGCGCGGCTCTCTTTGGTAGCCGCTGCGCCAGAAAAACCACGTGCGCCCCAGCCGCCAACGGAAAGCAG
Organism: Enterobacter sp. CM29; assembly: GCF_013179605.1. Classification (NCBI taxonomy): domain Bacteria; kingdom Pseudomonadati; phylum Pseudomonadota; class Gammaproteobacteria; order Enterobacterales; family Enterobacteriaceae; genus Enterobacter; species Enterobacter sp. CM29. The sequence goes on from NZ_JABMCU010000118.1 coordinate 5,072, forward strand.
CACTTTTAAATTCGGGTTTTGTTTACGAAGCTGAGGAAGTAACGCCAGGTCGGATGCCACCTTGGGTGATAACCAGATTTGATGCAGTTTTGCCGGATCTTTCAGTGCAGGGTTGGTTTCGTCTTTCTCGTTGTTATAGACCAGACCAAACGAGTAGTTGAGGTGTGTGATCTGACGGACATCGAGTTTATTGATATCGCCACCCGGTCCGGCGGTAACATCGCCACCGCCATTGAAGTAGCCCACGGACATCAGGGGCGCGGCGGAAGCCAGTGACGCGCAAAGCAAGGGTAATGCTGCCAGCAAGGGCAAACGTTTCATATAAGTTCCTCTTTGACTGAATAAAAATAACCACGCCACAGAAAAGGCGTGGCGAAAAAACAGCCTGAAGAGAATACCATCGCCGCTTCGCTTGTGATGCGAGGGAGTTCACTTTATGGGAGATCGGGGAGGGGGTTTTGCCGGGTGGCGCTGATGCTTACCCGGCCTACAAAACCAGAGAAAGTAGGCCGGGTAAGGCGAAGCCGCCACACGGCTAAAAAAGCTTACGCCTGCGTCTCCATCCAGTCAGCCAGCGTATACAGCGTTGCGCCTTCTGCGGCCATATCCATAAACGCCTGGGCGCTGTCATGCGGCTGAATATTCACCCCGCGACAGCCGTCGGTAATGACATTCACGGTATAGCCCAACTGGAGCGCATCCAGCACGGTGAACTTCACGCAGTAATCCGTCGCCAGGCCCAGCACAATCAGCTCGGTGATCTCATGATGGCGTAACCATGCGTCCAGCGCCGTCTTCTGGCGGTGACCGTTATCGAAGAATGCGCTGTAGCTGTCGATGGTTGGGTTTTCACCTTTGTGGAACACCGCGTCGATGGCCTTCTGGTTCAGCAGCGGATGCAGCTTAGCGCCTTCCGTCTGCTGCACGCAGTGATCGGGCCAGAAGGTTTGCGCCAGTCCGTCCAGTTCGCCCTGGCTGTAAGGCTCAACGTTGTGCTGGCTGGCAAAGCTGCCGTGGTTTGCCGGATGCCAGTCCTGACTCGCCACCACCGCTTCACCACGAGCCTTACACCACTCAATCAGCGAATTCGCGACGTCTACGGTGCTGTCGCCTTCCGCGACGGCCAGCGCACCGCCCGCACAGAAATCATTTTGCAAATCAACCAGTAACAGGGCGCGTTGCTTCATGGGAACTCCTTATTCGTCCGGCGTCAGTTCACCGCGCAGGTTTTGCATCATGGCGCGGCGAATGGAATCAATATCCAGATCCTGACTCAGTAAATAGTGAAGTTTAGTCAGCGTTGCCTCAACGGTCATATCGAAACCACTGATCACGCCAGCGTGCGCCAGGGCGTTGCCGGTGGCGTAGCCGCCCATATTGACCTTTCCGGACATACACTGGGTGAGGTTCACCACCACAATCCCGCGATCGCTCGCCTCCTGAAGCTCTTTCAGGAACTCACCGTTCTGCGGGGCGTTACCCACGCCATAGGAGCGCAGGATCAGCGCCTTCACCGGTTGGCGCAGGAAGTTGCGCACCACGTCGGCGGAAATACCCGGATAAATCGTCACCACGCCAATCGGCTGCGGGGTGATCGGGTGAACGATCAGCTCGCCTGCAGTATTTGGCGCGGGCGGCGTGCCCAGACGACGGATATGGATCCCCGCTTCCAGCAGCGGTTGCAGGTTAGGTGAGGCAAACGCGTCAAAGCCGTCAGCGTGCGCTTTAGTGGTACGGTTCCCGCGGTACAGTCGGTTGTTGAAGAACAGTGTTACCTCGTTGATCGGGTAATTAGCGGCCACGTACAGGGAGTTAAGCAGGTTGATCTGCCCGTCTGAACGCAGTTCCGCCAGCGGGATCTGCGAACCGGTCACGATGACGGGCTTGCCCAGGTTCTCCAGCATGAAGGAGAGCGCCGAGGCGGTGAACGCCATGGTGTCGGTGCCGTGCAGGATCACGAAGCCGTCGTACTGGTCGTAATGGGCTTTAATATCGTCCGCAATATGCTGCCAGTCTTCCGGCGTCATGTCGGAGGAGTCCATCAGCGGCTCATATTCGTGGATGGTAAAGTCCGGCATTTCCGGACGGTGGAATTCAGGCATCAGCGCCAGCTGGCGCTGCAAGTGGCCAGAAACCGGAATATAGCCATTTTCTGAGCGCTGCATACCGATGGTACCGCCGGTATAGGCGACATATATTGATTTCTTCTGCATGGTAATGAGTTCTTGTTCTTCAAAAGAAAAAATCCCCTCTTCACGGGAAGAGGGGACGGTTTTTAACGCACGTTCGCACAGGTCAGGCAAAACGCGTAACGGCTTTGCGGATCGTTGAAAGTCGCGAGCTTATCGCTCTCCGCTTTCATGGCTTTAGCCGCCGTCGCCACCGGCGCCGGCAGATACGCCTGAAGCGCTTCCGGCAGCATGGCGCGGACGGAGCCGGACATGCTGTCCATGACCATATCGAAGAACGTCGGTTCGTCCTGATAATAGTCAACGTGCCACTGCTTGAGCTTCGCCAGTTCCGCCGCTTTCTTCACGGCATCGTCGAAGTCACCCAGGCTGTCTACCAGACCGTTGCTCTTCGCATCCTGGCCGGTCCAGACGTGGCCCTGCGCGATCTGGTCAATCTGGTCTGGCGTCTTTTTACGGGAATCCGCCACCAGCGTGATGAAGCGCTTATAGCCACTCTCAATGCTGAGCTGCATCATCTCGGACACCTCAGGCGGCAGAGATTTAGTCACGGACACATCCGCCAGCGGCGAGGTGGAAACGCCGTCGGTATGAACGCCGAGATAATCCAGGCTGTTCTCTACGGTGTTGATCACGCCGAAGATGCCAATCGAGCCGGTCAGCGTGCTTGGGTTAGCCACAATGTAGTTGGCTGGCGTCGAGATCCAGTACCCCCCTGAAGCCGCCATGCCCCCCATCGAGACCACGACCGGCTTGCCCGCGGCACGCGCGGCGGCCAGCTCAGCACGGATCACCTCGGAGGCGCTGACGCTGCCGCCAGGGCTGTTCACCCGCAGGACAATCGCCTTCACTTTCGGATCCAGACGCGCATCGCGGATCTGCGACGCGGTGGTGTCCCCGCCGACGTTCCCCGGCGTTTCTTCACCGTCCATAATGGCCCCGTTAGCAAACACCACGGCGATGCTGTCACCGCTGTCATCCGGCTTTTTCGCGGCGTAGTCATACATGCTGATGGCGCTGTAGTTCTTGTCCTCTTTACTCCAGCCGAACTGTTTGGTCAGCGCTTTTTCGATTTCAGCGCTGGAACCCAGCCGATCGACCAGTTTGTTATCAAGCGCGTATTTCGCTGTATCGCCGTCCACTTTGCGCAGGCCCTCCAGCACACCGCGCGCGCCCGGGAAGACCTGCTCAGCGGTCATTTGACGGTTAGCGGCAATGGTGCCGAGATAGTTCTGCCACAGCTCGCCAATCCAGCGGCTGTCCGCTTCACGGGCGGCAGGGGACATATCATCACGGATAAACGGCTCCACGGCAGATTTATAGGTCCCGACGCGGAAGACGTGGGTAGTGACCTTCAGCTTGTCGAGCAGCGATTTGTAGTACAGACCATTTGTGGCGAAGCCATGCAGATCGACCGTGCCCTGCGGAGAGAGCCAGATTTTGTTAGCAAAGCTCGCCAGATAATATTGCCCCTGGGTGTAGCTGTCGCCGACGGCAATGACCGGTTTACCGCTGTCGCGGAATTCCCGCAGCGCTTTCCCGATGTACTGCATCGAAGGCTGATCGGCTCCGGCAAAATCTTTCAGATCCAGCACGATACCGGTAATGTTGCGATCGTCTTTGGCCTGACGGATCGTGTCGACGATATCAAACAGGGAGTTTTCCTGCAGGCGGTCTGAAGTCGCGCCGAACAGCTGGCGGCCAATCACGCCCAGACGGTTGCTGGTCGATGGCTTATCAACAATCACACCGGTGATATCGAGGAGCAGTGCGCCGCGCGTCGAATTCTGCGCCTGGCTGGCGCTGCTGAGATGCATCCAGATACCTGCGCATACCAGGACCAGGAAGATGAAGAAGATATTCATCACCAGGTTGCGGACGAAGTTGAGCAGTCGCCACGTCCATTTAAAGAAACCGGCAAAGATTCGCCAAAGGGTTTGCATGTATTCTCCCTAACCAGAAAAGGACTGTTTCCGTCGCCACAGGACGGTAATGTGCGGTTATCGTAATGACCCAACCGCCACTTGTCAGCAGGAATCGCCTGCCACGCTGTAACAAATTCTGCTGTCGTGTTAATTTTGTGAGTAAATTTCACGAAAGGAGTTAACCAATGGACGCACTTGAACTGCTTGTTAACCGTCGTAGCGCTTCCCGCCTGGCCGACCCGGCCCCCGTCGGCGAACAGCTGGAAAACATTCTGCGTGCCGGAATGCGTGCGCCGGACCATGGCACATTGCAGCCGTGGCACTTCTTTATTATTGAAGGCGAAGGGCGCGACCGCTTCAGCCAGCTGCTGGAGCAGGGGGCGGTTGCCGCAGGCCAGGATGAGAAGGGGATTGATAAAGCCCGCAACGCGCCGTTCCGTGCGCCGATGATCATCGCGGTAGTCGCTAAATGCCAGGCCGACCATAAAGTGCCGGTCTGGGAGCAGGAGATGTCTGCCGGTTGCGCGGTAATGGCAATGCAGATGGCCGCCGTCGCGCAGGGCTTTAACGGCATCTGGCGTACCGGGCCGCTGACCGGGAGCGCCGCCGTGCGGGAAGGCTTCTCCTGCGGTGAACACGATAAAATTGTCGGCTTCCTCTATCTCGGCACCCCGCAACTTAAAGCCTCCAGCACCATTAGCGTGCCGGACACCACGCCTTTCGTCAGCCGTTTTTAATTACACGCGCTAAACTGTCTGGATTCTGAGCATCCGCCGCAGAATTCAGACAGTCATACTTACCTCTTTATGGAATGAGCGCTACCATAGCGCGATTGAGATGACAGGAGACGTCCATGAGCGAGCAAACCATTCGTTTAACGCAATACAGCCACGGAGCCGGTTGCGGTTGTAAAATTTCCCCGAAAGTGCTGGAGACCATCCTGCACAGTGAACAGGCGAAGTTTGTCGACCCGAACCTGCTTGTCGGTAACGAAACGCGTGACGATGCAGCGGTTTATGACTTAGGTAACGGCACCAGCATTATCAGCACCACTGACTTCTTTATGCCAATTGTCGACAACCCGTTCGACTTCGGACGCATTGCGGCCACCAACGCCATCAGCGATATCTTCGCGATGGGCGGTAAGCCGATTATGGCGATCGCCATTCTGGGCTGGCCGATTAACACCCTCCCGCCGGAGATTGCCCGCGATGTCATCGAAGGCGGACGCTTTGCCTGCCAGCAGGCGGGTATTGCCCTGGCCGGTGGTCACTCTATCGATGCGCCGGAGCCGATCTTCGGCCTGGCCGTCACCGGCGTGGTGCCGACCGAACGCGTGAAGCGCAACAGCACCGCGCAGGCGGGCTGCAAGCTGTTCCTCACCAAGCCGCTGGGCATTGGCGTACTGACAACCGCCGAGAAAAAATCCCTGCTGAAGCCCGAGCATATTGGTCTGGCAACGGAAGTGATGTGCCAGATGAACCTTGCCGGTGCGGCATTCGCCAGTATCGACGGCGTGAAGGCCATGACCGACGTGACCGGCTTTGGTCTGCTGGGACACCTCTCTGAAGTCTGTCAGGGCGCGGGCGTGCAGGCGCAGGTCTGGTATCAGGATGTGCCGAAGCTGCCGGGCGTGGAAGAGTACATTGCTCAGGGCGCCGTTCCGGGCGGGACGCAGCGCAACTTCGCCAGCTACGGCCATTTAATGGGCGAAATGCCGGAAGCGTGGCGCAATCTGCTGTGCGATCCGCAAACCTCCGGCGGCCTGCTGCTGGCGGTGACGCCGGAAGCAGAAGCTGACGTTCAGGCAACGGCGGCCGAGTTTGGCATCACCCTGACGGCCATTGGCGAGCTGGTGACCGCCCGCGGTGGCCGCCCGATGATTGAGATCCGTTAATTCGATGCGGTTGTTTATTGCCGAAAAGCCGAGTCTGGCGCGAGCCATCGCCGACGTGCTGCCCAAGCCGCATCGCAAAGGTGATGGCTTTATCGAATGCGGTAACGGGCAGGTGGTCACCTGGTGTATCGGTCACCTGCTTGAACAGGCGCAGCCGGATGTCTACGACAACCGCTACGCCCGCTGGAACCTCAACGATCTGCCGATCGTGCCGGAAAAGTGGCGTCTGCAACCGCGTCCTTCCGTCACCAAACAGCTCAACGTCATTAAGCGTTTCCTGCATGAGGCGACGGAAGTGGTCCACGCGGGTGACCCGGACAGGGAAGGGCAACTGCTTGTCGACGAAGTGCTCGACTACCTGGAGTTGGCACCGGAAAAGCGCCAGCAGGTGCAGCGCTGTTTAATTAACGACCTCAACCCGCAGGCGGTGGAGCGCGCGATTTCGCGCCTGCGCGCCAACAGCGAATTTATTCCCCTGTGTGTCTCCGCGCTGGCGCGTGCGCGTGCCGACTGGCTGTACGGGATCAACATGACCCGCGCCTACACCATCCTGGGACGCAATGCGGGCTATCAGGGCGTACTCTCTGTTGGGCGTGTTCAAACCCCGGTGCTGGGGCTGGTGGTGCGTCGCGACGAAGAGATCGAAAATTTCGTCGCCAAAGACTTCTTCGAAGTCAAAGCGCATATCGTCACGCCGAAAGACGAACGCTTTACCGCCGTCTGGCAGCCGAGCGATGCCTGTGAGTCATATCAGGACGAAGAGGGACGGCTGCTGCATCGTCCGCTGGCGGAGCACGTGGTTAACCGCATTACCGGCCAGCCCGCGATCGTTACCAGCTATAACGACAAACGGGAATCAGAGCCCGCACCGCTGCCGTTCTCCCTTTCGGCGTTGCAGATCGAGGCCGCGAAAAAGTTTGGCCTGAGCGCGCAGAACGTGCTCGATATCTGCCAGAAGCTCTATGAAACCCACAAGCTGATCACCTATCCGCGTTCGGACAGCCGCTATCTGCCGGAGGAACACTTCGCCGGACGCCACTCGGTGATGAATGCCATTGGTGTCCATGCGCCGGATCTGTTGCCGCAACCGGCGGTAAACCCGGATACCCATAACCGCTGCTGGGACGATAAAAAAGTCGATGCCCACCACGCGATAATCCCGACGGCGCGCACCAGCAACGTCAACCTGACCGACAACGAAGCAAAGGTCTATAACCTGATCGCGCGTCAGTATCTGATGCAGTTCTGCCCGGACGCGGTTTTCCGCAAGTGCGTTATTGAGCTGGAAATTGCCAAAGGCAAATTTATCGCCAAAGCGCGTTTCCTCGCGGAAGCGGGCTGGCGCACGCTGCTCGGCAACAAAGAGCGTGACGAAGAGAACGACGGCACGCCGCTGCCGGTCGTAGCCAAAGGCGATGAACTGCTGTGCGAAAAAGGCGAAGTGGTTGAACGTCAGACCCAGCCGCCGCGCCACTTCACCGATGCGACGCTGCTTTCGGCCATGACCGGGATCGCCCGTTTTGTGCAGGATAAAGATCTGAAGAAGATCCTCCGCGCCACCGACGGTCTGGGTACGGAAGCAACCCGCGCGGGGATTATCGAGTTGCTGTTTAAGCGTGGTTTTCTCGAGAAAAAAGGGCGCTATATTCATTCGACAGAGCCGGGCCGGGCACTGATTCACTCCTTGCCAGAGCTGGCCGCCAGACCGGACATGACCGCGCACTGGGAGTCGGTGCTGACGCAGATCAGCGAAAAGCAGTGCCGTTACCAGGACTTTATGCAGCCGCTGGTGGGGACGCTTTATCAGCTGATTGATCAGGCGCGCAGCACGCCAGTGAAGCGATTCCGGGGGATGGTTGCCCCGGGTGGCGGGGCGAAGAAACCGTTCAAAAAGAAAAAAAGCGCAGCCAAAAATACCACCGCTTAAACCGTAGGCCGGGTAAGGCGAAGCCGCCACCCGGCAAAAAGCAGCTCTGCGGCCTGAAAAAAGCCCGGTGGCGCTAACGCTTACCGGGCCTGCAAGGGCGAGAATGCAGCGAAACTAAATCACACCCTGCCCGATCATCGCATCGGCCACCTTCACGAACCCGGCGATGTTGGCGCCGCGCACGTAGTTGGTCTGTGAAGCCTCACCGCCGTACTCCACGCAGGCATGGTGAATATCAAGCATAATGTGGTGCAGACGGGCATCCACTTTCTCCGCCTTCCAGCCCATTCTCGCGGCGTTTTGTGCCATTTCCAGACCGGATGTTGCCACCCCGCCCGCGTTCGCCGCCTTGCCTGGCGCAAAGAGTACGCCCGCGTCCAGGAACAGATCGGTCGCTTCAATGGTGGTGGGCATATTTGCCCCTTCCGCTACCGCCTTCACGCCATTGCTAATCAGCGTCCGGGCGGCATCCACGTCCAGCTCGTTTTGCGTCGCGCACGGCAGGGCGATATCCACCGGCACACCCCACGGCTGTTTACCTTCCAGATAGGTCAGGCCAAACTCTCGGGCATAATCCGCCACGCGGCCGTCACGGCTGGCTTTGATTTCGCACAGACGCGCCAGTTTTTCTGCTGTGAAGCCAGCTTCATCCACCACGGTGCCGCTGGAGTCGGAGGCGGTCACTACGCGCGCGCCAAACGCCATCGCTTTCTCGATAGCGTACTGCGCTACGTTGCCGGAGCCGGAGACCGCCACGCGCATCCCCTCGAAGCTCAGCCCGTGACGCTTAAGCATCGCTTCAGTGAAATAGACCAGACCGTAACCCGTCGCTTCCGGACGAATCAGGCTGCCGCCAAACGACAGACCTTTGCCGGTAAAGACGCAGGCGCTGTTGTTGGAGAGCTTTTTCATCATCCCGGCCATAAAGCCCACTTCACGACCACCCACGCCGATATCCCCGGCAGGAACGTCGGTGTCCGGCCCAAGGTGGCGATAGAGCTCAGTGACCAGCGCCTG
>NZ_JABMCU010000119.1:0-13983 GCF_013179605.1 Enterobacter sp. CM29
CGTTATCGGTTTCCATCAGCGCGGCCATCAGCACCGCCTGTTCGCCATCCTGTAAATAGCAGGATGGGTTCTCGCGCCAGATCACCCCCAGCATCTCCTGATAGCGGTACGGCGCCTCAGGCAATGCGGCATAACCCGGATGCGACAGATATCCGGCTGCGGGTTCGCCAAGCACCTGCGCCCCGGAGTGAATCAGCGTGGCATCGCTGGCGAACTGCTGCTGTAGCCAGCGCGAGGCCAGCGGACCGGCGGCAATATACTTGCCCGGAATACCGCGGTAACAGGAAGTGTTGTAGATGGTCAGCGGCAGCTTGATGTCATACGGCGCGCGACGGCTGGCATTGGTCAGCGTGCGCAGGGACTGCTGCGCCAGATACTCATCGCCGAACTCTCCCAGCTCCACCATCTCACCGCGCGCGAGCTGTGCCAGGAAATGAATGGCAATTTTTTGCTGCCACTGCCACGGATGCAGCGGCACCGGCAGCCAGCTGTCGTCCATATCCAGTTCCTGCCAGCGGGCGTCGAATCGGGTGCGCTCGGCATCATCCATGGCGCTGGCGAGCAGGGTGTTGATATCGCAATCGGCGTCACTGCTCCAGACCAGACGATCGCGTTGCACGGCGACCCAGTGCAGACGAAAACGCCCGCGATATTCCGGCGCGTAAAGGCGCAGGGCATCCAGCCCCCAGCCGCGGCGTCCCTTGTTGAAAATAAACTTCGGGTGACCGCGCATAAGGCACTGTAGTTCGTCCGGGTCGAGGTGGATCAGCGCATCGGCATCCAGCGTGTCACGCGCCTGCAACAGCTGCATGTCGCCCCGCAGCGTGGCGTAGAGATCTTCCATGTGCTCCGCCGTTTGCGCGTCGCTCATCTCCAGCACGGTGGCCAGTTGCAGCAGCGCGTTTTCCGCTTCGACCGCCGCGCCGCTGGCGGTGGTCAGGGTATCAGGGTCAATATGCAGCCAGCCCCAGATCCCACGCGTGGCGCTAAACTGCCAGGTCGCGTTGCCCATACTGATGCGCCAGTAGTCCGCCGAAACCGGCTCGGCGCGCAGGGTGCGTTCATATTCCAGTTCAGCGAGGATCTTCGCCACCATCTCGCGGTTCACTTTCTGCCAGAGCGCGTTCACAGTTCCACCTCATGGAAGAAGCGGTGACGCTCGCTCATAATGAGACGGGAGCGTTTGTGCGGGAAGTCGAACTCTTTCACCGTGTCAAAACCGGCGGGCGCCAGATGGCGGAACAGACGCTGGTTGTCGAAGCGCGGTTCCGCCACAATGCGCGCCGTACGCGGTTCATCGAGATACAGATAGTGGCTGAGGCCACGCAGCCAGCTGCGGATATACTGCGCCCCGCGCCAGTTCTCTTCGCCCACCAGCATATGTAGCCCGCGGTCAAACGGCTGCCAGCGGTAGTGGCGGCCAATGCGGTCTTCCGCCGCCCAGTAGAGTTCAAAATAGCCGAACGGCTGGTCGTCAAAACAGCCGATCACCGGGTAACAATAGGTCGAGTCGAGCTGACGGCGCAGGTAGTTTTCCTGCTCGGCCTGCGGGCCCGCCATCTCCCAGAAGGCGTTCACGCGTGGGGTGTTCATCCAGCGGGTAAAACGCTCGCCGTCCAGCGCCACGTCCGCCACGCGAAAGCTCAGGGTGCGCTTAATCTGCGGATCGTAACGGCGATACACTTCGCCCTGCGGACGATGAGGGCGCAGCGGGAAGTACAGCTGACGGCTTTCATCAAACTGCATTCCGCCGCTCGCCTGCGGACGTTCGCCTTTCAGCCACAGCGGCAGCTGCCAGAATATTTCGCGCGCCAGATAATCCCCGTTTGCGAGGCTAAACAGCGCCTGCGCCTGAGGTTCATCCTGCCAGGCGGCCCACGGCAGGGTAATGCCGGTCAGGGCGGGTGCGGCAACAAACAGCTGGTCGAGGGCGTCCACCAGCCAGCCGTCCGGGAGCCCGGCCAGACGCGCAAGGACCGCGCTGCCGTCAAGACCCAGCGTCAGCGGCAGGTTTTGTTCCGTGGCCGTACAGCGAAAGCCGTAGCCGGAATGGACGATGTTCGCGTTTGCCATCACGCCTTCTCCTTATAAAACGGGTTGCTAAAGTCGAAATAGATCACCGCCGGATCGACGATGGTGTTTTCGTTGCGATCGTGCAGGTAGCAGAAGAAGTTGCCTTTGCAGTTCCAGGTCGGGCTGTCGAGCACATAATCAAGGCAGCGGGTCTGCTTCGCCGTCGTGCGCAGTTTGGCCAGCGCGTCACGCACGCGGGGCATCAGGTTCTCTTCGCTGTCGAAGCCGGCAGCGGCGAGCGCGGCGGTGACGGCAAGGGTAGAGTTCAGCAGCAGGTAATAAGGGAAGTAGCGCAGCAGCTGGCTCTCACCGAAGCGGTTTTCCACCTCGGTTTCGCCTGCCTCTTTCAGCCACGCGTCGGCCCCTTCGGTCCAGGCGCTGCCCTGACAATCGCGGTAGATCAGCCCAACGGGGAAATCCTGCTGCATCTCAACGAGGATATTTTGCTGGTGCGCCAGCAGGACCAGACCGTAGTCCGCCTCGGCGCTGAACAGCGGAAGCAATACGCGGTCGCAGTAGGCGTCCAGCCAGCAGCGGGCGGCCTGAGCGAGCGGGAGATCCAGACGCTGGCTCAGACGGCGCACCGCCGCCGCCAGCAGGCTGTCGCCGCCGTCCGGTGCCGCCTGGGTCAGGCTCACCAGCACGTTGGTTTGGGTATCTGGCGTATCAAACAGCAGGTTGACGCGCAGGGCCATCAGGCTCTCTTCCTGAATGACGCCGCTTTCATCGCGCAGCCCGGCCCAGCCGTCTTCCTGCATCACGCGCATGGTCGGGTAGCGCGCCTGGAGTTCCTGCCAGCGTGCCGTTTTCGCCAGCCGCGCCAGGCGCATGCCGCGCTTAACTTCTTTGACCGACAGCGTGCGCACGGAGTTGGTCAGCCGCACGCTGAGGGAAAACTTAATCATGTCGCTATTGGTTTCGCTGTACAGCGAGCGGGAAGAGCTGGTAGGCAGCCACTGTGCGCCCGCCTCGCCAAGATCCCGCAGGGCGCCTTTTTCAACCAGACGCTGGCACCACGGCTGCTCCAGCAAATAGGCAGCCTGCCACGGATGCATCGGCAGCAGCCAACGGGTGTCGGTGAAGTAGCCGAGAAGATCCGGCGCACTCTGGGCCGCGAAGCGCAGCAGACGTTCACGCAGGGAGACGTTCAGGCTGTCCCCGGCAATCAGTTCATGCTCAACCGCAAACCAGCGCAGCGGGAAGCGCGAGGCGAAATCCGGCAGATAGCGGCGCGCCTCGGCCTCGTTAAACGGCTCGTGCGACTTTGGGGCAGGATGAAAAGCATGGCCGACCAGCAGCGCCTGTTCCGCTTCGGCAAAGGTCAGCGGCTTATCGCGCAGGTTTGCCCAGTTGTGGCGTAAATCAATGGCCTGCCAGGTGTGGGTATGGCTCTCCAGGACGCGCTGCTTAAAGCGGGCCAGCGTATCGGCGTCCAGAGCGCCTTTTACTGTCTCTTTTTCAAGAATGAAATCAATCAGTTGATGGAATGTGACCGTGTCACCGCCGTCGCTGTCGGCCTGAATCAGCGTGGCCGGGAAACAATACTGGTGATGCTGCGTGGGGGAGAAATAGCGTACCGGAACCCGGATGGCCTGGGTTGGTGAGAGCGGGATATGTATCTGCGATAACTCATCCGCACGGGTTGCGGGAAGATAGTGCCAGTCCTTCGTTTCGCGCAGCAGCGCGTTCAAAAAACACTGGGCCGCAACATCTGTACCGGCGGAGCGGGGCAGAGCACGCATAGATGTACCTCATTCCATGACTGATAATAATTCTCGTTATGATATTCATTCTGTTTACAGCCGCAACTATTTTTGCAATATTTGTTTTCATAAACTTCATAATTTCCACACATTTATTGACATTATCTTCACAATTCTATGCGCACCTGTACTGAGAACATCACAGACAATATGGCCCCGAAGGCAAACTGGCCCCTTGCACTGGGCGCCGGTTTATTGGGTATCGGACAAAACGGTTTGCTGGTCATGCTGCCGCAGCTGGTCTCCCTGACCGGACTGTCGCTCTCCGTCTGGGCCGGGCTGCTGATGTTCGGCTCGATGCTCTTTTTACCCGCATCGCCCTGGTGGGGACGCCAGAGCGAGCGGCACGGCTGTAAGGTCGTGATGCTGGCCTCGTTAGGCGGCTATCTGGCGAGCTTCGTCCTGATGGCGCTGGTGGTCTGGGCGATGGCCAACGGCGCGCTGAATGCCCTCTGGGGAATGGCGGGCCTGGTTCTGTCGCGCATGCTGTACGGCCTGACGGTATCGGGGCTGGTGCCTGCGGCCCAGACGTGGGCCATTCAACGCGCGGGGCTGGATAAAAGGATGGCGGCGCTGGCAACGATAAGCTCTGGCCTTAGCTGCGGGCGTCTGCTGGGACCGCCTCTGGCCGCGCTGATGCTCAGCGTCAGCCCGGTCGCACCGCTCTGGCTGATGGCGCTGGCGCCGTTTATCGCGCTGCTTCTGGTGCTGCGCGAAGCCGCCGATCCCCCGCTGCCGCCGGTGGCGCACCAGTCGACGCGGTTACAGGCCTCTATGATGCCTTTCCTGCTGCTGGCGCTGCTGCTGGCGGCGCTGGTCAGCCTGATGCAGCTTGGTTTATCGCCGCATCTTCATCCGTTATTTAATGGCGATGCCGTGCAAATCAGCCATCATGTCGCCCTGCTGCTGAGCCTGGCCGCGCTGGCGACCCTGGCGGCGCAGTTTCTGGTGGTACGCCCGCAGCATTTTAGCCCGAGGGTTTTACTCTTAATTGCCGCGGTCTTGATGGTGGCGGGGCTTGGGCTGATGTGTCTCGCCAGTTTAGCCCTGTTCTACGTGGGCATTGTCATCACCTCGCTGGGTGCCGCCATGGCCACGCCGGGATACCAGCTTTTGCTCAACGATCGGCTGACGACGGGCAAAGGGGCAGGGGTGATCGCCACCAGCCATACGCTGGGGTACGGGGCCAGTGCGCTGCTGGTACCCGTGGTGACGCGCTTTTACGGTGAGCAGTTTTTGATTACTGCCGCATGGGGAATGGCGCTGCTGTTTCTCGCGGTGAGCGTGTGGGTACGATCGACCGATCGTACCCCTGCTGAACATTAGTGGAACGGATGAGAGGAGGTGCTGGCTGCGTCCTCACTTTGCCGCAGACGCTGGAGCGGATCCTGCTGGTAAAACTGGCAGAAACGCTGCCACAGCGCCGGGAAGCGTGGGGCGAAAAGCTCAGGTGCGCTAAAGAAATACTCGGACAGCACCGCAAAGCACTCGGCGGGATCGGTCGCGGCATAGGCATCAATGCTGGCCGCGCTTTCACCCACCAGGTCTATCTCATCCTGAATGTTTTCCATCGCCGCGTGCAGGTCGTGTTCCCATCCCGCGACTTCACGCAGCGGGATCAGCGGCACGCCGCTGGCGCGATCGCCGTTGCGGGTATCCAGCTTATGCGCTACTTCGTGAATGATCAGGTTGAAGCCCGAGGCATCGAACGAGTCCTGAATATCCAGCCAGTTGAGGATGATCGGCCCTTGCTGCCAGCTCTGCCCGGACTGCACCATACGCTGGTTGTGCACCAGCCCGATGTCATCCTCCCACTCATCATCGACGATAAACGGCGCCGGGTAGATCAGCACTTCATGGAAGCCATCCAGCCATTCGATACCCAGCTCCAGTACCGGTAAGCAGAAGAGCAGGGCGATGCGCGAATTTTTAAGCGGATCCAGTTCGAAGCCCTGTAGCGGCACCAGCCGTTTTTGCTGTAAAAAACGCTCGGCCAGCTGAATCAGCTTTGATTGCTCTTCAGGCAAGAGATTCGCCAGCACGGGGATCGCCAGAGCCTCATCCCAGGGCAGCGCCATATTTCGACCAGCTTCGTTCGTTTTCCAGGGCCACTTAATCATCGCTTTGCTCGTTACTCGCACGTGAACAAAATGGAAAGGTCAGGGGCTGTTAGCATGCCAACATACTCTGTTAAGCAGTATGACACTCCTCTTCGGCGGCATGCAGACTGGCAGCCTGTTTAAGAGGAATCCAGCCCGCATAAACTATCACTATGTGCCGTAAGGTTGATAGCGCTTTAGGGGTATCCCCTTCATTTTGTGAAGTATGTCGTACGCGGCTATGATAAATCTCTTCTTACCCTACCGTGCTTAAGGATCCCGTCAGTATGCCCGTCAATTTTGACCTCAACGATCTCTACGCCTTCCGCGCTTTACTGGAATACGGCAATTTCCGTCTTGCGGCAGAATCTATTTGCCTTTCCCAGTCGGCGTTGAGTCGCAGAATTGAAAAGCTGGAGGCGGCACTGGGGGCAAAACTGTTCGACAGAACCACCCGGCGCGTCACGCTGACCCTGTATGGACAGACCTTTGCCGACCGGTGCGGGCAACTGCTTGTCGACGTGGAGTCCATGCTTTCGGATATCGATAAGGCCAGCGAGGAGCGCACGGGATTAATCACCGTGGCGACGGTGCCGTCAGCCGCCTGTTACTTTATGCCGGATGTGATCCGCCGCTTTCAGTCCCGTTACCCCCGCGTGCGCATTAAACTTATCGACAGCAGCGCCGGAAATGTTATCGAGGCCGTCACCCGCGGACAGGCGGATTTTGGTATCTGCTTTGCCCGGAGTTTACATCCCGACATCGAGTTTGTCCCGCTGGTGGAAGACGTCTACGTGGCCGCCTGCCGACGAGACAGCCCGCTTGCAAAAAGAAAAAGCCTGACGTGGCAGGCTTTTTATCAGCAGGATTATATCGGTCTGGATAAGACCTCCGGCAACCGCAATCTTCTCGACCAGCGGGTCGGACATATTCGGCCTGAGCGCCCCAGCATCTGCGAAACGCGGCACGTGACGACTATGCTCGGGATGGTTGAAGCCGGGATCGGCATTGCGGCCGTTCCCGCCATGTCAATGCCCCGCGCAGAGCATTCGCTGCTGACGTCGGTGCCTTTAACCGAGCCAGAGGTCAGGCGAACCGTGGGGCTGATTCGCCGCCGCGGGCGGATCCAGTCCTACATTGCTGCCGAACTCGAAACGCTGATCACCGAGCAGTATCGCGAGGTGCACTGACGGGCGTTAAGCCCGTTGCCGTAATGACGCTGGCCGCCTGTGGCGAGGAGAGAAAGGCCAGCAGCGCTTTTCCCTGCTCAGGATGGTCGGCCTTCTGCGTTACGGCTCCGGCGAAACGGGTAATGTACTGTATGTCGTCAGGCAACTTACCCACAAACGTCACGCCCGGGACCGGCAGAAGCTCGCTCACCTGCTGAAAGCCGAGATCGTATTTCCCTTTTGCCACTTCAGACGCCACCGGGATGCGCTCAACCCGGTGCGCTTTATTTTGGACCTGGCCGTCGATGCCCAGCTTACGGAACAACTGGCTCTCAACATACCGGCCGCTGGCGCTGTCGGAATAAGCCATGGAATGCGCCTTCAGCAGCGTTTGCCGCAGGGCGGGTACCGTACTGATATCCGGCACCGGCGCGCCCGCTTTGACGACCATCCCGACGGGCGAATCCGCCAGCTCCACGCGGGAGCCCGCCGCCGTCCTGCGATCCTGTTCCAGTTTCGCCAGCGCATCGCCCACCATAATCACCACGTCCGCTTTTTCGCCCCGGGCGAGCCGAGCCGGAATGGC
The DNA here is from genome assembly GCF_013179605.1 of Enterobacter sp. CM29. NCBI lineage: Bacteria > Pseudomonadati > Pseudomonadota > Gammaproteobacteria > Enterobacterales > Enterobacteriaceae > Enterobacter > Enterobacter sp. CM29. The sequence goes on from NZ_JABMCU010000119.1 coordinate 7,691, forward strand.
CTGCGGTGTTTTGCCCATCGACGGGCCGGAGACCACAATGAGCCTGTCGCCGCTTTGCGCTTCGTACTGCGGCGTCAGCTTCTCCAGCGCCGCTTTGAAGCCGCCAGAAATCATCACCGTCACCTCCTGCGCAAGCGCGCCCGCGCTGAGGGTGGTGAAGGTCAGGGCGGCAATCACCGTTCTGAATGTAAGCATGAGGGATCACTCCTTAACGGCAGTTTGCAGAATTAACGTGCGACGACGATAGAGATAAAGCGTTGCCAGCAGGGCGCAAACGGCGGCAAAGCTCATCCAGTAGCCCGGGGAGGCTTTATCGCCGGTGTACTCAATTAAGGCGGTAGAAATCACCGGCGTGAAACCGCCAAAGACCGCCGTTGCCAGGCTATAAGCCAGCGAGAAGCCCGCCACGCGCACCTCTGCTGGCATGATCTCCGTCAGGGCCGGGATCATCGCGCCGTTATACAGGCCGTAGAGGAAAGAGAGCCACAGCAGCACGGTCAGCATCATGGAGAAACTCGGGGCTGCCGCCAGCATCGTCAGTGCCGGATAGCTGGTCGCCAGCGCCAGCAGCGTCATGGCGATCAGCACCGGTTTGCGTCCGAAGCGGTCCGACAACGCACCGCCTATCGGTAGCCAGATGAAGTTAGAAATGGCTACCAGTAGCGTGACCAAAAGACTGTCCGAGGCGCTGAGCATCAGGGCTTTTTTACCGAAGGTCGGTGCGTAAACGGTGATCAGGTAAAACGCGGTGGTGGTCATCGCCACCATCAGCATGCCCGCGATGACTACTGGCCAGTTGGCGAGCAGCGTTGTGAAGACCTGACGCATCGCCAGATGGTGGCGACGGGCGCTGAATTCCTCGGTCTCTTCGAGCTTGCGGCGCAGGAAAAAGATGAACGGCACAATCAGACAGCCAAACAGGAACGGAATACGCCACCCCCATTCGCGAATGGCACTCTCTTCCAGCACCATATTCAGCGCAAAGCCCATCGCCGCCGCGATCATAATGGCGACCTGCTGGCTACCCGACTGCCAGCTGGTGTAGAAACCCTTGCGGCCCGGCGTGGCGATCTCCGCCAGATAAACCGAAACCCCGCCCAGCTCGGCGCCTGCCGAAAAGCCCTGCAACAGGCGGCCGGTCAGCACCAGCAGCGGCGCCCACAGGCCAATGCTCTGATAAGAAGGGATCAGCACAATCAGAAAGGTTCCGGCGGCCATAATCGACAGGGTGACGATCAGCCCTTTACGGCGACCCACTTTATCAATGTAAGCCCCCAGCACAATGGCCCCGATCGGACGCATCAGAAAGCCCGCGCCAAAGACGGCGAAGGTCATCATCAGCGACGCAAATTCACTGCTTGCCGGGAAGAACGTGTGGGCGATGTAGGTGGCATAAAAGCCGAACAGAAAGAAGTCGAATTGCTCAAGAAAGTTGCCCGACGTGACGCGGAAAATCGCGCCCGCTTTCGAACGAACCGTTGCAGGTGAGGTTGAGGAAACCATGATTATCTCCAGTTTTATAGTGACGTTATGCTCGTCTGTTTCTGAAAACTGGATCAGGAAGTGGAAATTGATAAGCGCAAATCGCGCATGGACTGATGCGTGTGGTGCATTAATGACAAAGCGTTGACCAGTATTTACATATTCAACAATAACTTAACATTTCGGTGATCTTTTATTTACCACATTTCGCTAAGTTGCTGATATATCAGTTTTGTGACACCGCGCAGGTGAGAAGCCAGGCGGGGCCTGGCTTGGGATTATCAGCGCAGCGCGTTGGCAATCGCGCTAAACATCAGCGACGCTTCCAGCGGCTGGGCGCTGAATGACGGCTCTGCCTGCGGCCAGGTGGACCACTGGACGATAACCAGTTTTTCTTTCTGATTAACCACGATCATCTGACCAAAAATACCCAGCGCCCACAGGGAATCCTTCAGCGAATTTTCGACTTTCGGCTCCACGTTTGTGGCGGTGGCCGGCACTTCGTTGTTCCACCACTGGTAGCCGTACAACCCCTTCGGATGCGCCTCGGACACCGATCCTTTGGCCTGTGTCCAGGCTGAGGACTGCTTCACCCAGCCCTCGGGGAGGATCTGCTTTCCGTCCGGCAGTGTACCGTTATGCAGTATAAACTCCCCGAAACGCCCCCAGTCTTCCAGCGTGGCGTTAAATCCATGCGCACCCACGTCGTGCTGGCCTTTGCTGTAGGCATGCCACACGCCGTCGCTCGCCATACCGTACGGCTGCCAGATGCTTTTCTCCAGATACGCCGCGAGCGTCATGCCGGTGGCGCGCTCAAGCACATCGCCTAACAGCCAGGCGCCACCCGAGGAATAGGACCAGTTTTCACCCGCCGGGTGTTCACGGTGTAATCCTTTCACCAGGGTGCGCACGCAGTCGTAGGTGCCCGGTTTCGCTTCGCATTCGGTAAGCCGGGCGAAGTCTGACTGCGGGTTAGTGTAATCTTCGTTCCACGCCACGCCCGAGGTGTGGGTGATGAGCTGTTTTAGCGTTACGCCCTCCCAGGCGGTGCCTTTTAAATCCGGTTCGTACTGGGTGATGAGGTCGTCCAGGGAGTGGATTTTACCCTCTTTTATCGCAACGCCCACCAGCGCGGAAACCACCGATTTGCCCACGGAACGCGACGTCCAGAGCGTTGTGTTGGTATTGCCTTCTCCCAGGTATTTATAGGCCACTTTGCCATTTTTCAGCACCAGCATGCCGCTGACGTTCTGGCGTTTCAGGTAATCCTGAAGATTGTAAATCTTACCCTTCACCTGATAGCGGGCATCAGTGAGCGGTTTTTCTGCGGGCAGCAGCGGCGTTGCGTTGCCGTGGCGGAACACATCGCCCGCGTAGTTGCGGTAGTCATTGCGAAAGCCCACCACGCGATCGGCCTGGCTCCAGGTGAGCATGGTATGTGCGTCCGGGAGTCTGGCATCGAAAGGCGCCGGACAGGTCGTGAGGTCGGTACCGTTGCAGGCCGCCATGACGGCGGGCGAGAGCAGGCTGCTGACAACCAGCGCCGCGAGCAGCGTGCGGTTTGTTTTGATTTTCATATTTATCTCGTTTGGCTCAGGAAGGACTTCAGTTTAAGAACCTGCGGCCTATAATAAAAAACGCGTTATGGGGGAAAATCCCCCGGAAAAATCGCGTGGAGAATGACGTGGCATCACTGATCTATTCCTTTGCCCAACTTGAGGCGTTCACCGCCGTCGCTGAGCACGGCAGCCTGATGAAGGCGGCCAGTAAACTCGGCAAAGATCGTACAACCTTGCGGGATCTGATCGATTTTCTTGAGGATGGGCTGGGCTACGCTCTGTTCCTGCGGGAGGGGCGCAGCCTGCGCCTGACGCCGGAGGGGGAGCAGCTTCAGCGGCAGGCGCACCTGCTGATGCGGCAGGTCAAAGCATTTGAGGCGTTTGCCCGATCGGTGCCGGACAGCGCCACGCAGGACATTGCACTCGTTTACGATCCGTTCACCCCCAGAGCTTTTTTACAGGCGCTGATTGCCACACTGGCGGCGAAAAAGATCCGCCTGAGCCTGACCAGCGCATCGCGCGATGAGGCGGAAGCCATGCTGGCGGACGGTCAGGCCGATCTGGGGATCTGCCAGGCGCGCAACCGCAGCGTGGGCAATGAGATGGAGTGGCGGGCGCTGGGGGCGATCGAAATGGATTTTTACGCCGCAACGGCGCTTTTTGCGGAGGTTGCGTCGCCGGTGTCGCTGCTCGATCTCTCTCTGGTTCCGCAGGTGATTATGCATGCCGCGTCAGATGAGCCGGTTGCCCGTCGCCTGCAAATTTCAGGGCACACGCTTTTCACTAACGAACTGGAGATGCTGCGCGGCCTGCTGGAGAAAGGGTGCGGCTGGGGATTTTTGCCGACGCATCTTCAGGCGGCGCGATGGCAAAACGTAAAAAGGCTGCACACCGAAGTGGGCAGCCAGGGGATCGGTCAAACGATGGTGACGATCTGGAAACCGGGCAGCGACAAGCGCGGGTTAATTAATGAAACGCTGTCGCTGCTGCCGTCATTGTGGAAAGACTCAGCGCTGTGAACAGCCTTTGCACTGCTTGTTCTGGATCTGCTGGAAGAAATCGTTGCCTTTGTCATCCACCAGGATAAACGCCGGGAAGTTCTCCACTTCAATTTTCCAGATCGCTTCCATTCCCAGTTCCGGATACGCCACGCACTCCAGACTCTTGATGCTGTTTTGCGCCAGCACCGCCGCCGGGCCGCCAATGCTGCCGAGATAGAAGCCGCCGTGTTTATGGCAGGCGTCCGTCACCTGCTGGCTGCGGTTACCTTTCGCCAGCATGATCATGCTCGCGCCGTGGGATTGCAGTAAGTCCACATAGGAGTCCATACGTCCCGCAGTGGTCGGGCCGAGTGAGCCAGACGCGTAACCTTCTGGCGTTTTGGCCGGGCCTGCATAGTAAATCGGGTGATCTTTGACGTACTGCGGCAGTTCTTCCCCGTTGTCGAGCAGCTCTTTCAGCTTCGCATGGGCGATGTCGCGCGCCACAATAATGGTGCCATTCAGCGACAGGCGGGTGGAGACCGGGTGCGCGGAAAGCTGCGCCAGGATATCGGGCATCGGCTTGTTCAGATCAATGCTTACTACGTCGCCTTCCCCCTGCTGGCGCAGGGATTCAGGAATATACTGGCCCGGATTGTGCTCCAGCTTCTCAATCCAGATCCCCTCGCGGTTAATCTTCGCCTTGATGTTGCGGTCGGCGGAGCACGAAACACCCATGCCGATCGGGCAGGAGGCACCGTGGCGCGGCAGACGGATCACGCGAATATCGTGGGCGAAGTATTTCCCGCCAAACTGCGCGCCAAGGCCGAGGTTTTGCGCTTCCTGAAGCAGTTCCTGCTCGAGCTGGACGTCGCGGAACGCCTGGCCGTGCGCATTGCCTTCGGTTGGCAGGCCATCATAGTAGCGCGCAGAGGCGAGCTTGACGGTTTTCAGCGTGCCTTCCGCTGAGGTGCCGCCGATAACGAAGGCGATATGGTAAGGCGGGCAGGCCGCGGTGCCGAGGGTCCGCATCTTCTCAACCAGATAATTTTTCAGCTTCGCCGGGGTGATCAGCGCTTTGGTTTCCTGATACAGATAAGTTTTGTTGGCGGAACCGCCGCCTTTCGCCATGCAGAGGAATTTGTACTCGTCACCATTCACGCTGTAGAGGTCGATCTGCGCGGGCAGGTTGGTGCCAGTATTCACCTCTTTATACATATCCAGCGCCGCATTCTGCGAGTAGCGCAGGTTGTCTTCAATATAGGTGTTATACACGCCCTGGCTCAGCGCGGCTTCGTCACCGCCGCCGGTCCAGACGCGCTGGCCTTTCTTACCCATAATGATTGCCGTGCCGGTATCCTGACAGGTGGGCAGCACGCCTTTCGCCGCAATCTCGGAGTTGCGCAGGAATTGCAGGGCAACGTACTTATCGTTCTCGCTGGCTTCCGGGTCGCTCAGAATAGCCGCAACCTGCTTCTGGTGAGAGGTGCGCAGCATAAACGCTGCGTCGTGGAAGGCCTGCTGGGCCAGCAGGGTCAACGCCTCTGGCTCGACTTTCAGCACTTCCTGACCGTCGAACTCGGCAACGGAAACGTGCTCTTTGGTCAGCAGATAATATTCGGTGTCGTCATGCGCGAGTGGGAAGGGGTTCTGGTAGATAAAGGGTTTGTTTGACATAGCTTGCTCCACAAAAATTTAACCGCCGGAGGAAATGTCCGGCGGTCAGAAATCAGAACATCATGGACATCCACGGGTAACCAATCAGCAGCAGAGCTGCCAGGAAGATGGCGCCGAAGATAGTGCCGAGGCGCCAGTAGTCTTTGGTTGGCAGGTAGCCGCTACCGTAGTAAATCGGGCTTGGGCCAGTACCGTACGGGGTGATGATCCCCATCACGCCCAGCGAGGTCACCATCAGCAGGACGAACACTTCCATATTCATGCCCGGAATGGTGGAGGCGATGGTCAGCATCGCAGGCAGCAGCGCCGTGGTGTGCGCGGTGGTGCTGGCGAACAGGTAGTGCAGCAGGTAGAACGCCAGCAGCAGGACGATGGTGGCGACACCCGGAGAGATACCGCTCATCAGCATGCCGCCTTCTTTACCCAGCCAGCTGATAAAGCCGGTGGAGGAGAGACCATCCGCCAGTGCCACCAGGGTGGCGAACCAGACGAAGGTATTCCACGCGGCTTTGTTGCCGGTGATGTCGTTCCACTCCAGCACGCCGGTCCACAGCATCAGGCCAACGATCAGCAGGGCAGCCATGGCCGGTTCAAT
>NZ_JABMCU010000012.1:0-40046 GCF_013179605.1 Enterobacter sp. CM29
GCTACAGATCATCTTTCAGGATCCCTTCGCCTCGCTGAACCCGCGCATGACGGTAGAACAGATTGTCGGTGAGCCGCTGTGGCTGCACCAGAACATGAAAAAAGCGGATCGCCAGTACCACGTCGCCGAGCTGCTCAGGACGGTCGGCTTGCCCGCGGCCTGGGCCGGACGTTATCCGCACGAATTTTCCGGCGGGCAGCGTCAGCGTATCGGCATTGCGCGCGCGCTGGCGTCAGGCCCAAAGCTGCTGCTGGGCGATGAACCGGTTTCCGCACTGGATGTTTCCGTCCAGGCACAGGTGGTCAATTTACTGGAAAGCCTGAAGCACCAGTTGGGGCTAACGATGGTGATCGTCGCCCACGGTCTGGCGGTTATCCGTCATATGAGCGACCGCGTGGCGGTGATGTATCTTGGGCAAATCGTCGAGCTGGCCACCGTCGACGATATCTTCGACGCGCCGCTGCATCCTTATACCCAGGCATTAATTGCCTCTGCGCCGCAAATGCAGCCAGGCGTAGCGCGGGATGCGCCGCTGTTGCAGGGTGATTTACCGAACCCGGCTAATCCGCCCTCCGGCTGCCGTTTCCACACCCGTTGCCCCTATGTTAGCGATGAATGTCGTCAGGTTGAGCCGATTCATCAGGTAATCGACGGCGGACGTCAGGTCGCCTGCCACCGCTGGCAGGAGATTAATCGCGATCGCAGCGTTATACAGATCGCACCGCCATCCGCCGCATTTTTGCGCCGCCGCGCGCTGTTTGAACACGCGGCTACTCACTCCTCCCTTCCTTCAAGGAACTCATGATAATGACAATGCGTAATTCTCTTTTGACCGTACTGGGAAGTGTTATGTTGCTTAGTGCGGCGCTGCCCGCCCATTCTGAAAGCGTGCTGCGAATCGGCCTGGGTGCAGATCCGGACATGCTGGACCCGCATCTGGCGCGTACCTATTATGGCCGCTTCGTCTTTGCCTCCCTGTGTGACCGGCTGGTGGACGTGGACGAGCACCTCAAGGTGGTGCCGGGACTGGCGAAATCCTGGGCGTGGAGCGATGACGGCAAAACGCTGACCCTGGATCTCCGTGAAGGCGTGGCCTTCCACGACGGTGAAAAATTTGATGCCGCCGCCGCGAAATACAACCTCGACCGGGCCCTGACGCTAAAAGGCTCTCTGCGTAAAAGTGAACTCTCTTCTGTTGAGTCGGTGGAGGTCACCGGCCCGATGCAGATAGCCCTGCACCTGAAAACGCCGGATGCCGCACTTCTGATGCAGCTCACCGATCGCGCAGGCGCAATGATGGCGCCGGAAGCCGCGAAAAAAGCCGATTTTGCCGCCCATCCGGTCTGTTCCGGCCCGTATAAATTCGACAGCCGCGTGTCGCAGGACCGCATTGTGCTGACCCGCTTCGACAACTACTGGAACAAAGACGCCTACCACTTCGATAAAATTATCTATCTGCCGATCCCGGATGCCTCCGTGCGCCTGGCGAACCTCCGCGCGGGCGATCTCGACCTGACCGAAGGCATTGCCGCCAGCGACGTCAAAACCGTCGAAGCCGACAGCAAGCTGGCGCTGGCGAAGGTGACGGGCCTCGGATACCAGGGCATCACCTTCAATATTAACAATGGCAAAGTCCCGGCGAACGATCCCTTCAAAGATGCCCGCGTGCGTGAAGCATTTTCCCAGGCCATCGATCGCGATGCTTTAAACCAGGTAGTGTTCGAAGGGCTTTACACTCCGGCAAACCAGGCGTTTTCGCCGGTAAGCCCGTATCACGTCAATCTTCCGGTTCCCCCGCGTGACGTCGACAAAGCCAAAGCGCTGCTGAAAGCCGCAGGCGTCACCGCGCCGCTGACCGTCAATCTGCTGGTGCCGAACAACCCAACCTCGCAGCAGGTGGGCCAGGTGTTGCAGGCGATGGTGGCAGAGGCGGGCTTTAACCTGAACCTGCAAATGACCGAGTTCGCCACGCTGCTGGATCGCCAGCAGAGCGGTGACTACCAGTTGAGCTTCTCCGGCTGGTCGGGTCGCCCGGATCCAGATGGCAGCATCTACGGCTTTATCAACAGCAAAGGCACCCTCAACGACGGCCGCTACAGCAATGCTCAGGTGGATGAATGGCTGACGCAGGCGCGCCAGAGCACCGATCAGGCCGCTCGCCAGCCGCTGTATGACAAGGTTGTGAAGCAGCTTCAGACCGATATGCCGATTGCATACCTTTACTTCGAACCGCGCATTTTTGGCCTGAACAAGCGCGTGCAGGGCTTTAAAGCGTACCCGGACGGCATTGTGCGTCTGGCTGGCTTAACGCTGGCGAAATAAACCTCCTGAGGAGAACCCATGCTGGAACTGATTTGCAAACGTCTGCTGCTGGCTATACCCACTCTGCTGCTGGTGAGCATGATGGTGTTCGGCCTGCAAAAGCTGCTGCCTGGCGATCCGCTGATTGCCATGGCCGGGGAGGAGCGCGATCCGGCAGTGATCGCCCAGCTGCGTGCTGAGCTGAATCTGGACGCGCCGATCCCCGTGCAGTATTTCAACTGGCTGACGCGCGCGCTGCAAGGCGATCTGGGTGTCTCCTTACGCACTCATGAGCCGGTCACGCAACTGATTGCCAGCAAGCTGCCGGTCACGCTGGAACTGTCGCTGCTGGCGATGATTATCGCGCTGGTGTTTGGTATCAGCATGGGGATCCTCGCGGCGGTGAACAAAAACAGCTGGGTCGATCACGGGGCGAACTTTGTGGCGATCTCGGGGATCTCAATACCGCACTTCTGGCTGGGGATCCTGCTGATTCTGGTCTTTTCAGTAAACCTGCAATGGTTGCCTGCGTCCGGTTATGTGCCGTTCAGTGAAGATCCGATCCAGAACATGCGGACATTGCTGCTGCCCGCGTCCGTGCTCGGAACCGGCCTGGCGGCGACGCTGATGCGCCATACCCGCGCGTCGATGATTGCGGTGCTGAAAGCGGATTACATCCGCACCGCGCGCGCTAAGGGGCTGCTGCCGAAAGCGGTGATCCTGAAGCACGCCTTTCGCAATGCGCTGGTGCCGGTGATCACCCTCACCACGTTGCTGTTCGGCGAGCTGCTGGGCGGGGCGGTGCTGACCGAGCAGGTGTTCACCATTCCGGGCTTCGGCAAAATGATCGTCGACTCGGTGTTCAACCGCGACTACGCGGTGGTGCAGGGCGTAGTGCTGATCGTGGCGATCGGTTTCCTGATGCTCAACCTGCTGGCTGACGTGCTCTACGTCCTTATCAACCCGAAAATGCGAGGTTAATCATGGCGGAACTGACGACGCAAACCGTGGCGCCCGCGCTGCCGCGCGCGCAAAACCGGGTGCTGAAAAAATTCCTCGCCAATAAAAGTGCGGTGATTGGCGCGCTTGTGGTGGGCTTTTTTGTGCTGGTGGCGCTGCTGGCGCCGTGGATCGCGCCATTTGACCCGGTCAAAGCTAACTTCCTCGCAGTGCGCAAAGCGCCATCGGCGATGTACTGGTTCGGCACCGACGAGCTGGGGCGCGATATCTTGTCCCGCATTATCTGGGGGGCGAGAACCTCGCTGATGGCGGGCTGTATGTCGGTGGCGATCGCGGTTGTCATCGGCGTGCCGCTGGGGCTGGTGGCGGGTTATTTCCAGAAGATGTGGGACGGGGTGATCTCCCGCTTTATTGAGGCACTGCTGGCCTGTCCATTCCTGATCATGGCGATCGCGCTGGGGGCATTCTTAGGCCCAAGCCTGACGAATGCCATGATCGCTATTGGACTCTCGGCAATGCCGATCTTCGCCCGCCTGACGCGCGGCCAGGTGATCGCCATTCGCAACGAAGAGTACATCGACGGCGCGCGGGCGATTGGCCTGCCGGACCGCTGGGTCATCATTAAATACGTTCTGCCCAACGTGATGTCACCTATCCTGGTGCAGGCCACGCTGGCCATTGCCTCGGCGATTATCGCCGAAGCCAGCCTTTCGTTTTTAGGGTTAGGCCAACAGCCGCCGAACCCATCCTGGGGCTCCATGCTCAACACCGCAAAAGGGTTTCTCGAACAGGCGCCGTGGATGTCGGTTTTCCCCGGCGTGGCGATTTTCCTTGCCGTTCAGGGCTTTAATTTACTCGGCGACGGGCTGCGCGATGCGCTCGATCCGCGCCACGACTAAGGAGTCATGATGACCAAAGCGCTCGATTTTACAACCGGTTACGATTCACGACGCCCGCCGATGATGGGCCATAACGCCGTTGCTACCTCGCAGCCGCTGGCGGCACAGGCGGGAATGAAGATGCTACAGCTGGGCGGAAATGCCGTTGATGCGGCGGTTGCGACCGCCATGGCGCTGACCGTTGTCGAGCCGACCGGCAACGGCATCGGCAGCGATGCTTTTGCCATTGTCTGGGACGGTGAAAAACTTCACGGTCTGAATGCGTCCGGTCGTTCGCCAGCCAGCTGGCATGCGGATCTGTTTGCCGGAAAAACCGCCGTACCGGAAATCGGCTGGGACGCGGTGACCGTGCCGGGTGCGGTGTCGGGCTGGGTGGCGCTGGCTGAACGTTTTGGCACGCTGCCGCTGACCACGCTCGCGCAGCCAGCCATTGATTACGCGCGCAACGGTTTCCCGGTCTCGCCGCTGATCGGCCATCTCTGGCAGCGCGGCTACAACAAGCTGAAAGATCAGCCCGGGTTTAGTGCCTGCTTTGCGCCGGAAGGCTGCGCGCCGCGCGTGGGGGAGATCTTCCGTAACCCGGCGCAGGCGAACTCACTGGAGCTGATCGCCAAAACCAACGGCGACGCGTTTTACCGTGGCGAACTGGCGCAGAAAATTGCCGCCTTCGCCAAAGCACATGGTGCACACCTGACCGAAGCAGACCTGGCGAATCACCGTGTGGACTGGGTGGAACTGCTATCGCGCGACTTCGCGGGCGGTTCGGTGCAGGAATTGCCGCCAAACGGTCAGGGGATCGCCACCCTGATTGCACTCGGCATTCTGGAGCAGTGCGGCATCGAGAAACATCACCCGGATTCCGTGCAGGGGCTGCACCTCTCTATAGAGGCAATGAAGCTGGCGCTGGCGGATCTCGATCGCTACGTTGCGGATGAAGAGCATATGGAGTTTGCCGCCAAAGCGCTGCTGAGCGACCATTATCTGAAGTCGCGCGCCGCGCTTATCAACCACGATAAAGCCTCTGATTTTGTGTACGGATCGCCGACGCAAAGTGGGACGGTTTACCTCAGCGCAGCGGATTCCAGCGGGATGATGATCTCCTTTATCCAGTCCAATTTTATGGGCTTCGGTTCAGGGATCGTGGTGCCGGATACGGGGATCAGCCTGCAAAACCGCGGCTGCGGCTTTGTACTCGATCCCAAACACCCGAACGCGCTGGCGGGCAGCAAGCGTCCTTTCCACACCATCATTCCGGGCTTTGCGATGGACGGTAACGGCAAACCGCTGATGTCCTTCGGCGTGATGGGCGGCCCGATGCAGGCGCAGGGGCACATGCAGATGGCGCTGCGCATTATGCTGCACGGGCAAAACCCGCAAGCGGCGATTGACGCCCCGCGCTGGCGCGTGGTGCAGGGCAGGGAAGTGGTTGTTGAATCGACCTTCGATCGCAATACCATCGCGGCGCTGCGCGAGCGCGGACACCAGATAGTGGTGGAAGATCCGCTTCAGGATTACAATTTTGGCGGCGCGCAGGTGATTTACCGTATGCCGGAAGGGTACTACGTGGCTGCGACGGAGAGCCGCAAAGACGGGCAGGCGTTGGTGAGCTGATTTGTAGGCCGGGTAAGGCGCAGCCGCCACCCGGCTTTTTCTTATCCAATGCTAAATGGATCTGCATCCTGCCAGGCCGGAAACTTCTCCCGATACTCCTTTAACGCCGTTAACGAGATCTCAGCGTCAATTCGTGTCGCCTGATGCGGCTCGGCGGTGGCAATAATCTCACCCTGCGGACTGATCACCCGGCTGTCACCGCGATAGTGATGCCCGTTGCCGTCCGTTCCTACACGGTTACAGCCAACGACATAAGCCTGATTTTCAATCGCGCGCGCGGTCAGTAAAGCCTGCCAGTGCAGGGAGCGTGGGGCGGGCCAGTTGGCGACGTACAACGCCAGGTCATAATCGTTGCGGTTGCGCGACCACACCGGGAAGCGCAGGTCATAGCAGACTAGCGGCAGAATACGCCAGCCGCGCCATTCAAATACCACGCGTTCGTTTCCGGCTTCATAATGTTGATGTTCATCCGCCATGCGGAACAGGTGGCGCTTATCGTAGAAATGGACGTTTCCTTCCGGCTCGACCAGCAGGAAGCGATTGACCGGTCCGCGCCCGGTCTGGAGCGCGACGCTGCCGGCAATCAGCGCGTTTGTTTCCTGCGCCCTGGCGTGCATCCAGGCCACCACCTCGTCCTGCGGCATGGACTGTTTTGCTGCCTCCATCGCGAAACCTGTGGTGAACATCTCCGGCAGGACAATCACATCGCGTCCGGTAATCTCTTCCAGCTGGCGATCAAAATGGCGAAGGTTGGCGGGGCCGTCCATCCACACTAAAGGTTGCTGCAAAACAGAAATCTTTAAACCAGGCACGATACAGGCTCCTTAATAAACACTTTTTGACACTGTAGCACGTCATTACCAGAAAATGTGGCAATAAAAAACCCCGCGCGGGGCGGGGTTTGTGAGAGCAAAATACCTTATGCCGCTTCAGGTTTGCGGTGCTTCTCTGGCAGCTTTACCGGCTGAGTCGCCAGCTCTTCAGGTTCGAAATCATCCACGTTAATACTGCGCAGACGGCTCTCTTCGGCTTTCACCAGAATGGCAGCTTCGCTGTTGTCGATGATGCCACCCGCCAGCGCCTGTTTTGCCAGCTCATCCAGTCGTGTAAACGGCAGGTTTTTGCCCAGCTGTTTGCAGATCTTCTGGTGAATCGGGTCGGCGGCCATCACGTCAAGCAGCGCTTCTTCCAGCAAACCTACCGGGTTATGCGGGGTAGGTTCCAGGTATTGACCACGGCCAATACGGGAACGGGTTGCGCTTGGTACCTGGAGGATCTTCGCCACTTTATGATCCAGCTTGTCAGACGGTGCCAGATGGTGACGACCGGTCGGGAAGATCACCGCGCGCAGGGCGCCCGCCACGAAGCGGTTCGGGAAGTTTGCCAGCAGGTCGTCAATCGCCTGTTCCGCCTGATACATCGCATCCTGCACGCCCCAGTGCACCAGCGGCAGATCCGCTTCCTGACGGCCTTCATCGTCGTAGCGTTTCAGCACCGCAGAGGCCAGGAAGATCTGGCTCAGCACATCACCCAGACGGGCGGAGATGCGTTCGCGACGCTTCAGGCTTCCGCCCAGAACGGCCATGGAGACGTCAGACAGCAGCGCCAGGTTAGCGCTCAGACGGTTCAGGTGTTGGTAATAACGTTTGGTCGCATCGCGGGTCGGCGTCGCGCTGGTCAGCCCCCGCGTCAGGCCGAGCCAGAAGCTGCGCACTTCATTGCTGCCAACGTGACCGATATGTTTGAACAGCAGCTTGTCGAAGGCATCCACGTCGTTATTCTGCGCGGCGGCCATCTCTTCCAGCACGTAAGGATGGCAGCGAATCGCCCCCTGGCCGAAGATCATCATGCTACGGGTCAGGATGTTTGCCCCTTCCACGGTGATGGCAATCGGTGCGCCCTGATAGCCGCGCGCCAGGAAGTTGCCTTCGCCAAGCATAATGCCTTTACCGCCTGCGATATCCATTGCATCAATAATTGACTGCTGTGCACGGTGGGTACAGTGGTACTTCACAATCGCCGACAGCACGGCGGGTTTCTCGCCCAGCATAATACCGTAGGTAATCAGCGAGGCTGCGGCGTCCATCACGTAGGCATTGCCCGCAATGCGCGCCAGCGGCTCTTCGATACCTTCCATCTTGCCGATGGAGATTTTGAACTGACGGCGGATATGCGCGTAAGCCCCAATCCCCATCGCCACCGATTTCAGACCGCCGGTAGAGTTCGATGGCAGTGTAATGCCGCGGCCCACCGACAGACATTCCACCAGCATACGCCAGCCCTGACCGGCCATTTTCGGTCCACCGATGATGTAGTCAATCGGCACAAAGATATCCTGACCGCGAGTCGGGCCGTTCTGGAACGGTACGTTCAGCGGGAAATGACGACGACCAATTTCAACCCCCGGGGTCGAGGTTGGGATCAGCGCACAGGTAATGCCCAGATCTTCTTCACCGCCCAGCAGTTTTTCCGGGTCAGAAAGTTTGAACGCCAGACCGAGTACGGTGGCGATAGGCGCCAGGGTGATATAACGTTTGTTCCAGGTCAGGCGCATGCCCAGCACCTGTTCGCCCTGCCATTCGCCCATGCAGACCACGCCAGTATCCGGGATCGCACCGGCATCAGAACCGGCTTCCGGGCTGGTCAGCGCGAAGCACGGAATTTCCTGACCACGCGCCAGACGCGGCAGATAGTGATCTTTCTGCTCTTCCGTACCGTAATGCTGTAACAGCTCGCCCGGGCCTAAGGAGTTTGGCACGCCAACGGTGATCGCCAGGATCCCGGAAACACCCGCCAGTTTTTGCAGGACGCGAGCCTGAGCGTAAGCGGAGAATTCCAGACCGCCGTACTCTTTCTTAATGATCATCGCGAAGAAGCGATGCTCTTTCAGATATGCCCACAGCTCAGGCGGCAGGTCGGCCATTTCGTGAGTGATGGCAAAATCGTTCGCCATGCGGCAGGCTTCTTCCACCGGGCCGTCAATAAAGGCTTGTTCTTCGGCGGTCAGACGCGGCTGCGGGTAGTTGTGCAGCTTTTTCCAGTCCGGGTTGCCCTGGAACAGATCGCCTTCCCACCAGGTCGTGCCCGCATCAATCGCCTCTTTCTCCGTGCGCGACATCGGCGGCATCACTTTACGGAATCCCTTGAACACCGGCGCGGAGATCATCGACTTACGCATCGGCGTCAGGTTAAACGGCAGCAAAATGATTGCCAGGGGAACAAGTACCCAGATATTCCACAGGCCAGCGACGCCAAGTGCTGCCGTCCAGGCCAGAAGAATCAGGCTACTCAGGAATAAACTGACACGGTGATAGAACAACACCCCGAGCAGCACAACGGTTGCGAAAATGCTCAAAATCATCATAAAGAAAAGCTCCCTTGCTTGTAGGAGGTCTGACCACTTGTGATGATATGGTTGTAGTTGATGTCATTTCCTTTAGCAATGTGTTTACAAAATAATTACAACCTGGTTCACATTGTTCGCGTTTTAGCCGGCACAAAAAATCAAAACGCCGGACGATTCGCATGGCTTTAGCTTCTCGCTTTTACTGCTATCCGGTACACTCCACTGTGTTATTTCATCAATACTGAAGGATTATCCTCATGTACCAGGATCTTATTCGTAACGAACTGAACGAAGCGGCGGAAACGCTGGCGAATTTTCTGAAAGATGATGCCAATATTCACGCTATTCAGCGCGCGGCGGTCCTGCTTGCCGACAGATTCAAAGCCGGCGGTAAAGTGCTCTCCTGCGGTAACGGCGGTTCCCACTGTGACGCCATGCACTTCGCCGAAGAGCTGACCGGACGCTATCGCGAAAACCGTCCGGGCTACCCGGCGATTGCGATTTCCGACGTGAGCCACATCTCCTGTGTAGGCAACGACTTCGGTTACGACCATATCTTTTCCCGCTACGTTGAAGCCGTAGGCCGTGAAGGCGACGTGCTGCTGGGGATCTCCACGTCCGGTAACTCCGCTAACGTGATCAAAGCGATCGCCGCCGCGCGTGAGAAGGGCATGAAAGTGATCATCCTGACCGGGAAAGATGGCGGTAAGATGGACGGTACAGCGGACATTGAAATCCGTGTACCACACTTCGGTTATGCGGATCGCGTTCAGGAAATTCACATCAAAGTGATCCACATCCTGATCCAACTGATCGAAAAAGAGATGGTTAAGTAAGACTTCGCTGGGGGGCGCCGGTGCCCCCCGCTGTTGTGGAGGTGTTCTATGTGCGAACTGCTCGGGATGAGCGCCAATGTGCCAACCGATATCTGCTTTAGTTTCACCGGGCTGGTTCAGCGCGGTGGAGGAACCGGGCCGCATAAAGACGGCTGGGGCATTACCTTCTACGAAGGCAAAGGATGTCGCACGTTTAAAGATCCACAGCCCAGCTTTAACTCACCCATTGCCAGACTGGTGCAGGACTATCCTATTAAATCCTGTTCGGTGATCGCCCATATCCGCCAGGCCAATCGTGGCGAAGTGGCGCTGGAAAATACCCATCCGTTTACCCGTGAACTGTGGGGACGTAACTGGACCTATGCGCACAACGGGCAGCTCTCGGGCTATAAATCACTGGAAACCGGCAATTTTCGTCCTGTCGGTGAAACGGACAGCGAAAAAGCATTTTGCTGGCTGCTGCACAA
Source organism: Enterobacter sp. CM29 (assembly GCF_013179605.1). Classification (NCBI taxonomy): domain Bacteria; kingdom Pseudomonadati; phylum Pseudomonadota; class Gammaproteobacteria; order Enterobacterales; family Enterobacteriaceae; genus Enterobacter; species Enterobacter sp. CM29. The sequence continues at coordinate 10,421 of NZ_JABMCU010000012.1, forward strand.
GCTGACCGAGCGCTACCCCCGTACGCCCGGCAACATGACCGCAGTATTTAAGTACATAGCGTCACTGGCGTCTGAGTTACGCGAGAAGGGCGTGTTTAATATGCTGCTGTCTGACGGACGCTACGTGATGGCATTCTGCTCGACGAATCTGTTCTGGATCACCCGACGTGCGCCGTTTGGCGTCGCCACGCTGCTCGATCAGGATGTGGAAATTGATTTTCAGAAGGAGACCACACCGAACGATGTGGTCACTGTCATTGCAACGCAGCCGCTGACGGGCAATGAAACCTGGCAAAAGATCATGCCAGGCGAGTGGGCGCTATTTTGTCTCGGGGACCGCGTAATTTGACGCCAGCTGAGGCTGAACCACTTCATGGCTGAGCGGTTTACTCACCACGTAACGGCCATTGACGATGGACACCACCGGCGGCTTATGGGTCTGCTCGAAGTAGTCATAACCCGGTTTTAGCTGTTTCCAGAAATCTGTGTAAACAGAGTACTTATGGCGCGCCATGTTGGCATCCGTCATACGGAACGGATAGATGCTGACCTGAACATTCGGCTGGCCGAAGACCAGTGCGCCCGTGACAAACTGGAAGATTTCATCAATGCCGGAATCCGTCATCGCATAACAGCCGACAGACACGCAGGCGCCGTGGATCATCAGGTATTTCCCTTCGTAACCGTGCGCACGGTCGAAGGCATTGGGGAAACCGATGTTAATCGCTTTATAGAAGCGGCTGTCCGGTTTTAGCTGGTTACGCTGAACGTTGTAAAACCCTTCCGGACTTTTGAAGTCACCCTGGCGCTGTTTCGGCCCCAGTCCGCCAGAATAGTTACAGATTTTGTAGCTATCGAGCAGTTGATACGTCTCGCCCATTTTGACAAACAGATCGAGTGTGCGCTCTTCCTTGAAGATTTGAATATAAACAGGGGATCCCATCAACTGCTGTTTATACTCTTTGCTGACCGGCGTCGTTGAACTATTACTGCCAAGCAGCCCGGCAAACGACATGCACGGTATCAGAAGCATCGCAATGAACAATGCGATTTTACGCATACTACTGGTTCCTTGATAAAACAATGACCAACTTGCCAGAACGGCAAAAGACACCCGAAATCAGACTAATCTGGACAGGAGCGCTCACATTAGCACCGATGGAGATTTTCGCAAGAGCCAACCTTTGCGTTTACAAATTAGTTTTACTTTATAACCCATTCATATTGTCCTGACTCCAGGAACTTTGCGCAATAGCTCGCATTTCGGCGCGCCAGACGGCGGATTTACTGCCCTTGGCAGGGCCGAAAATGGTACACTCCGGCCTCTCTGGATTGTTGTTCATGGATACCTGCTAACCACATGTTTAGAATCAGAAAAGGACTCGATCTGCCAATCTCTGGCGTGCCTGAACAGCACGTAACGACCGGCGCCAGTATTCATCATGTCGCTATTGTGGGTGATGATTACGTGGGCATGCGCCCCGCGATGCTGGTACAGGAAGGCGATCGTGTAATAAAAGGCCAGGCACTCTTCGAGGATAAAAAAAATCCTGGCGTTATGTTTACAGCCCCTGCCAGCGGCACCGTTGCCGCCATCCATCGTGGTGAGCGTCGCGTTCTGCAATCGGTAGTTATTCAAATTGAAGGCGATGAGAAACGCGAGTTTGCGCGTTTTGACGCCGCCGATCTCGCTACCCTCAGCCACGACGCAGTGCAGACGCAACTGCTGGAATCAGGACTGTGGACGGCGCTTCGCACGCGTCCCTATAGCAAAACGCCCGTACCTGGCACTGTGCCAGCCGCTATCTTCGTTACGGCCATCGACACTAACCCGCTCAGCGCGGATCCGCAGCCTCTTATCCTGGCGGAACGCAAAGCTTTCGATGCCGGCCTCACCGTGTTAACGCGCCTGACGCCGGGCAAAGTGCATGTCTGCCAGGCCAGCGGCGGTAAGCTGGGCGGGCATCCGCAAGGGCAGGTCGCCTTTAATGAATTTGCCGGCCCGCATCCGGCCGGGCTGGTGGGAACGCATATTCATTTCCTGGAGCCGGTAAGCCTGACGAAACAGGTCTGGCATCTTAATTATCAGGACGTGATCGCTATCGGTAAGCTCTTCACCACGGGTGAGCTGTGCGCAGAACGCATTATTGCCATCGGCGGCCCTCAGGCAACCCAACCGCGTCTGGTTCGCACGCTGCTTGGGGCAGACCTGACGGCGCTGTTGGCTGGCGAAACGAAAGAAGGTGAAAACCGCATTATTTCCGGTTCGGTGCTGAGCGGCAGGCACGCGACAGGCCCGATGGCCTGGCTGGGTCGTTTCCATCTTCAGGTGAGCGTGGTGCTTGAAGGGCGCGAGAAAGAGCTGTTCGGCTGGGTGCTGCCTGGCGCGGAAAAATACTCGGTAACCCGTACCACGCTCGGCCACTTTTTGCGTCGTAAGCTGTTTAACTTCTCCACCAGCACCAACGGCGGTGAGCGCGCCATGGTCCCGATTGGCAACTACGAACGCGTGATGCCGCTGGATATTCTGCCCACTGTGCTGCTGCGCGATCTGCTGGCCGGCGATACCGACGGTGCCCAGGCGCTGGGCTGTCTGGAGCTGGACGAGGAAGATCTGGCGCTGTGTACCTATGTGTGTCCAGGTAAATACGAATATGGACCCGTATTGCGCGAGGTGTTAACCCGCATTGAGCAGGAAGGATAACCATGGGCTTAAAACACCTCTTTGAAAAAATTGAGCCGCACTTTACCGAAGGGAAGCTCAAAAAGTACTACCCGCTGTATGAAGCGACAACGACCATTTTCTACACCCCGGGTCTGGTGACGAAAGGCGCGGCGCACGTTCGCGACGCCATCGACCTCAAGCGAATGATGATTCTGGTCTGGTTTGCGGTCTTCCCGGCCATGTTCTGGGGGATGTATAACGTTGGGTTGCAGACTATTCCGGCGCTGCACCATATGTACGATGCAGAGCAGCTGGCGCAGGTGATTCAGTCTGACTGGCACTATCGTCTGGCGCAGTCGCTGGGGGTGAGCTTTGCGGCAGATGCAGGCTGGATCAGCATGATGACGCTGGGCGCTGTCTTCTTCCTCCCCATCTATATGACTGTCTTTATTGTGGGCGGTTTCTGGGAGGTTCTGTTCGCTATTATTCGCAAACATGAGATCAACGAGGGCTTCTTTGTTACCTCTATTCTGTTTGCGCTGATTGTTCCGCCAACGCTGCCGCTCTGGCAGGCGGCGATGGGGATCAGCTTTGGCGTGGTGATTGCCAAGGAGATCTTCGGCGGGACCGGACGCAACTTCCTCAACCCGGCACTGGCAGGGCGCGCGTTCCTGTTCTTTGCTTATCCGGCGCAAATCTCGGGCGACCTGGTGTGGACGGCAGCAGACGGATTCTCCGGCGCGACGCCACTTTCACAGTGGGCGGCTGGCGGCGGCGAAACGCTGGTTAACAATGCAACCGGACAGCCTGTCACCTGGTTTGATGCGTTTATTGGCAATATTCCAGGCTCCATCGGTGAAGTGTCTACCCTGATGATTTTGATCGGCGGAGCCATCATCCTCTTTGGCCGCGTGGCGTCCTGGCGCATTGTCGCTGGCGTCATGCTTGGGATGGTCCTCACCGCCACGCTTTTCAATTTCATTGGTTCAGACACTAACCCGATGTTCTCCATGCCGTGGTACTGGCACCTCGTGCTGGGAGGCTTTGCGTTTGGCATGATGTTCATGGCCACCGATCCCGTCTCGGCTTCGTTTACCGACAGAGGAAAATGGTGCTACGGCGCGCTCATTGGGGTGATGTGTGTACTGATTCGCGTGGTCAACCCGGCCTATCCGGAAGGGATGATGTTGGCCATTCTGTTTGCCAATCTGTTTGCGCCGCTGTTCGACTATCTGGTCGTGCGCGCCAACATTAAGCGGAGGAAGGCGCGTGGCTGAGATCAAAAATAACGACAGTATCAGCAAAACGCTGCTGGTGGTGCTGGTACTGTGTCTGGTCTGTTCCATTGTCGTGGCCGGTTCTGCCGTTGGGTTGAAACCGCTACAGCAGGAGCAACGTGCGCTGGATAAACAGCGTAACATCCTTGCCGTTGCCGGGCTGATGCAGGAAGGCATGACGAAGGATGACGTCGCAGCGGTGTTTGCCGAACGCATTACCGCACGGCTGGTGGATTTAAAAACCGGGGAGTTAATGGATAAAGACCCGGCGAAATATAACCAGGCGCTGGCGCTAAAAGATCCGCAGATGAGCACCATGCTTGACGCCTCGCAGGATCCGGCAGGCATTAAGCGCCGCAGCAATGTCGCGGAGATTTACCTCGTCCGCGACGAGCAAAAGCGCATCCAGGAAATCGTGTTGCCCATCTATGGCAACGGTTTATGGTCAATGATGTACGCCTTTGTGGCGCTGGATACCGATGGCCGTACGGTCAAAGGCATTACATATTACGATCAGGGCGAAACACCAGGGCTGGGGGGCGAAGTTGAGAACCCTAACTGGCGGGCACAGTTTGTCGGTAAAAAAGTGCTCGATGATAACGGCCAGCCTGCGCTGAAGGTGGTGAAAGGAGGAGCGCGTCCCGGTGATGAATTTGCCGTTGATGGCCTTTCCGGCGCCACGCTCACCTCTAATGGGGTGCAGCACAGCTTTGATTTCTGGATGGGTGAACTGGGCTTTGGTCCCTTCCTGAAGAATGTACGTGAAGGAGCGCTGAACAATGGCTGATACGGGTGAACTGAAAGAAGTTAAAAAGGTGCTGATTGGCCCACTTTTAGCCAATAACCCGATAACGCTTCAGGTGCTGGGCGTATGCTCGGCTCTGGCGGTAACCACTAAGCTGGAAACGGCGGTGGTCATGACGCTGGCGGTAACGCTGGTGACAGCGTTTTCCAGCATGTTTATCTCAATGATCCGCCACCACATACCCAACAGCGTGAGGATCATTGTCCAGATGGCGATCATCGCCTCGCTGGTGATCGTGGTTGATCAGCTTCTGCGCGCCTTCGCTTATGAAACCTCGAAGCAGCTTTCGGTGTTTGTCGGCCTGATTATCACCAACTGTATCGTGATGGGGCGCGCTGAAGCCTATGCGATGAAAATGCCGCCACTGGCGAGCTTTATGGACGGTATAGGCAACGGGCTGGGTTACGGTGTGATCCTGTTGACGGTTGGTTTCCTGCGCGAACTTATTGGCAGCGGCAAACTGTTTGGCATTCCGGTGCTGGATACGGTACAGAACGGCGGCTGGTATCTGCCGAACGGCCTGTTCCTGCTGGCACCAAGCGCATTTTTCATTATCGGTTTGCTGATCTGGCTGATTCGTACGCTGAAGCCTGAACAGCAGGAAAAGGAGTAACCGACGATGGCTCATTACCTGAGTTTATTTGTGCGCGCGGTGTTTGTTGAAAACATGGCGCTCGCTTTCTTCCTGGGCATGTGTACGTTCCTTGCTGTTTCTAAGAAGGTATCGACGGCATTCGGTCTGGGTGTGGCGGTCACTGTTGTGCTGGGGCTTTCCGTTCCGATTAACAACCTGGTGTTCAACTTCGTGCTTCGCGATGGCGCGCTGGTGGAGGGCGTTGATCTTAGCTTCCTGAACTTCATCACCTTTATCGGGGTGATTGCGGCGCTTGTTCAGATCCTGGAGATGATCCTCGATAAATACTTCCCGTCGCTGTACAACGCACTGGGGATCTTCCTGCCGCTAATCGCGGTGAACTGCGCCATTTTCGGTGGCGTCTCATTTATGGTTCAGCGCGATTACAACTTCAGTGAATCGGTTGTGTATGGTTTCGGTTCCGGTATCGGCTGGATGCTGGCGATTGTCACCATGGCGGGGATCCGTGAAAAAATGAAATATGCCAACGTACCTGCGGGGCTTCGTGGCTTAGGGATCACCTTTATCACCACCGGCCTGATGGCGTTGGGCTTTATGTCCTTCTCCGGTGTGCAGCTATAAGGGCTAAAAGATGGAAATTATTCTTGGCGTGGTGATGTTCACGCTGATAGTACTGGTGCTGTCAGGGCTGATCCTGGCAGCGCGTGCGAAGCTGGTGAATTCCGGGGATGTGATCATTGATATCAATGACGATCCGCAGAATCAGATCCGTACCCCGGCAGGGGATAAGCTGCTTAACACGCTCTCCGGCAACGGGATTTTTGTCTCGTCTGCCTGTGGCGGCGGTGGCTCCTGTGGACAGTGCCGTGTGACGGTGAAAGAGGGAGGCGGTGATATTCTGCCAACAGAACTGTCGCATATCACGAAGCGTGAAGCGAAAGAGGGCTGCCGTCTGGCGTGTCAGGTCGCTGTGCGCCAGAACATGAAGATTGAGCTGCCGGAGGAGATCTTCGGCGTGAAAAAATGGGAGTGCGAAGTTATCTCTAACGATAACAAAGCCACGTTCATTAAAGAGCTCAAGCTGCGCGTTCCTGAAGGGGAGAGCGTCCCGTTCCGTGCGGGTGGGTATATCCAGATTGATTGTCCGGCACATACCGTGGCGTATGCTGACTTCGACGTGCCCGAGGAGTACCGGGCCGACTGGGATAAATTTAACCTCTTCCGCTTTGTTTCCGAAGTAAAAGAGCCCGCGCTTCGCGCTTATTCCATGGCTAACTATCCGGAAGAGAAGGGCATTATTATGCTCAACGTGCGTATCGCCACGCCGCCGCCGAATGTGCCTGATGCACCCCCTGGCGTCATGTCGTCCTATATCTGGTCCCTCAAGCCTGGCGACAAAGTGACTATTTCCGGCCCGTTCGGCGAATTCTTTGCCAAAGACACCGACGCGGAAATGGTCTTTATCGGCGGCGGTGCGGGTATGGCGCCGATGCGTTCACATATCTTTGACCAGCTCAAACGCCTTGGCAGCAAGCGCAAGATCAGCTTCTGGTACGGGGCGCGTTCACTGCGCGAAATGTTCTATGACGATGAGTTTGAACAACTGGCACGTGATAACCCTAACTTTACCTTCCATGTGGCGTTATCCGATCCGCAGCCGGAAGATAACTGGACAGGTTATACGGGCTTCATCCACAACGTGCTGTATGAAAATTACCTCAAACAGCACCCGGCACCGGAAGATTGCGAGTTTTATATGTGTGGCCCGCCAATGATGAACGCTGCCGTGATTAAGATGCTAAAAGATCTTGGCGTGGAAGATGAGAACATCATGCTCGATGATTTCGGAGGCTGATTATGCTGACCTTTCTGGCGACCTTTGCGGTGTTTGTACTGGTGATATTCGGGATGTCCTTAGGCTGGATCATCAAGCGTAAAAGCATCCAGGGCAGCTGTGGAGGTATATCTTCCATCGGAATGGAAAAAGTGTGCGATTGTCCGGAACCGTGCGATGCGCGAAAAAAACGGATGGCTCGCGAGCAGCAACGCATTATTTAGTCTTGTATGTCGGGTAAGGCAACGCCGCCACCCGACAATTCCCACGCACACTTCTCAACCCTCATTTGTTTACTGTATACTTATCCAGTAATGAGTGAGGGCTTACTATGCGCAAAATAATCCATGTCGATATGGACTGCTTTTTTGCCGCAGTGGAGATGCGTGACAACCCGGCGCTGCGGGATATTCCCATCGCCATTGGCGGCAGCCGGGTTCAGCGCGGTGTCATCAGCACCGCCAACTATCCTGCTCGCAAATACGGTGTGCGCAGCGCCATGCCGACAGCGATGGCGCTGAAACTGTGCCCGCATCTCACTCTTTTGCCCGGACGTTTTGATGCCTATAAAGAAGCATCGAACCACATTCGGGAGATCTTCTCCCGCTACACCTCTCTGATTGAACCGTTATCGCTGGATGAAGCCTATCTGGATGTCACCCACAGCGTGCACTGCCACGGCTCCGCCACCCTGATGGCGCAGGAGATCCGCCAGACTATTTTTAACGAGCTGAACCTGACGGCATCGGCAGGCGTCGCGCCGATAAAATTTCTCGCCAAAATCGCCTCCGATTTAAATAAGCCCAACGGCCAGTACGTCATCACCCCGGAAGAGGTTCCGGCGTTTTTAAAGACGCTGCCGCTCAGCAAAATCCCCGGTGTGGGTAAAGTCTCCGCCGCGAAGCTGGAAAATATGGGGCTACGCACCTGTGAAGACGTTCAGCGCAGCGATCTGGCGCTGCTGCTTAAGCGTTTTGGTAAGTTTGGCCGCGTACTGTGGGAACGCAGTCAGGGCATTGATGACCGGGATGTGAACAACGAACGGCTGCGTAAATCGGTCGGCGTTGAACGCACGCTGAGCGAAGATATCCATGACTGGACAGAGTGTGAAACCATTATTACGGAACAACTCTATCCTGAGCTTGAACGACGCTTACTGAAGGTCAAACCAGATCTGCTTATTGCCCGGCAGGGCATCAAACTGAAATTTAACGATTTTCAGCAGACGACGCAGGAGCACGTCTGGCCACGCCTCAACAAAGAGGATCTTATTGCGACGGCAAAAAAGGCATGGGAAGAGCGGCGGGGCGGACGAGGGGTAAGGCTGGTGGGGCTGCACGTCACATTGCTGGATCCTCAGCTGGAGCGTCAGCTGGTGCTGGGACTGTAGATTAGGCTAATCGTATGCCCGGTAAGCGAAGCGCCACCGGGCATCAAACGGCTTATTACTTAACAGGGATTGCTTTCAGCAGCTCAGTCAGCAGCGTCCAGTAGTGACCGACACTTTCAATGTGAACCTGCTCATCCGGGGAGTGTGGCCCCGTAATGGTCGGCCCGATGGAGACCATGTCCATATCCGGATACGGTTTCTTGAACAGACCACATTCCAGACCCGCGTGAATAACCTGAATGTTCGGGGTGCTGTTGAACAGTCTCTGATAAGTTTCACGCACCAGTGCCATGACCGGAGAACTTGCATCCGGCTGCCAGCCAGGGTAGCTGCCTTTTGCAGACGTTTTCGCGCCCGCCAGGGTACCCAGAGATTCCAGCATGCTCACAACGTACTCTTTACCGCTGTCGATCAGGGAACGGATCAGGCAAATGATCTCTGCGCTGTCGTCGCCCATGGTCACTACGCCCACGTTCAGGGAGGTTTCAACCACGCCTTTTGCAACGTCAGAATTGCGGATCACGCCGTTTGGCGTTGCGTTCAGCAACTGGACGAACGTGTCACGAGACTGAGTGGTCAGCGATGCTTTATCCGTTGTAACGGACTCCAGTACCACCGTCAGGTTTTTCTCTTTCTCAGACAGCTCGTTTTTCAGGATATCCAGATACAGGCTGGAGAGTTTTTTCAGCTCTTCCGCTTTCGCCGCAGGCACCGCCACGGTCGCGAAGGCTTCGCGAGGGATCGCGTTACGCAGAGTGCCACCGTTGAAGTCCACCAGACGCAGATCCAGTTCAGCGGCATGGCCCGCCAGGAAACGCGCCAGCAGTTTGTTGGCGTTGCCCAGGCCCAGGTGAATATCACCGCCGGAGTGACCGCCTTTCAGCCCTTTCAGCGTCAGCTTAAAGGTCTCGAAACCGGCAGGAATCGCTTCGCGGGACAGCGGCAGGGTAGAGATGAAATCGATCCCGCCCGCGCAGCCCATGTAGATCTCACCTTCTTCTTCGGAATCGGTGTTGATCAGAATGTCCGCTTGCAGCCAGTTTGCCTGGAGACCGAACGCGCCATCCATGCCCGCTTCTTCAGTCATGGTCAGCAGCACTTCCAGCGGACCGTGTTCAACGCTGTCGTCAGCCAGCACGGCCAGCGCGGAAGCCATACCAATACCGTTATCTGCGCCCAGGGTCGTGCCGCGCGCCTTCACCCACTCACCGTCGATGTACGGCTGAATCGGGTCTTTTGTGAAGTCGTGAACGGTGTCGTTGTTTTTCTGCGGAACCATGTCCAGGTGCGCCTGCAATACCACTGGCTTACGGTTTTCCATACCTGCGGTGGCAGGTTTGCGGATGAGAATATTGCCAACCTGGTCGCGCTCAGCGTGCAGACCTTTTTCCTTTGCCCAGCCCATAATATGTTCGGCAAGCTGTTCTTCGTGATAGGAAGGGTGCGGAATGGAGCAGATTTTGGCAAAAATATCCCACAGCGGCTGTGGAGATAATTGAGACAGTTCAGACACGATAGGTCTCCTTGTCGTTGCGCTGCAAAACAATGTTGCAGGTCACTGGGTTAGCAGGTTAATCGTTACCACAAGACGGGCTTGCGAGATGCATCTGAGAATACCACTTTCTCCCGTGGCTGGTAGCATTAAGCATGTAAAAACTCAGGCTCATGGCGCGTAACACTGGTTTTTAGTGCTTCAGATCTCTATAATCTCGCGCAACCTGGTTCACCCTCATTTTTTTAAGCCGTATATAAACAGGCTGGGACACTTCACATGAGCGAAAAATACGTCGTCACCTGGGACATGTTGCAGATTCACGCACGCAAACTGGCTGCGCGTCTGATGCCTTCCGAACAGTGGAAAGGCATTATTGCCGTCAGCCGTGGCGGTCTGGTACCGGGGGCGCTGCTGGCACGTGAGCTGGGTATTCGTCATGTCGATACCGTATGTATCTCCAGCTATGACCACGATAACCAGCGTGAGCTGAAAGTGCTGAAGCGCGCGGAAGGCGACGGTGAAGGCTTTATCGTTATCGACGATCTGGTGGACACCGGCGGTACCGCTGTGGCTATCCGCGAAATGTATCCAAAAGCGCACTTCGTCACTATCTTCGCGAAACCAGCGGGTCGTCCCCTGGTTGATGATTACGTCATTGATATCCCACAGGATACCTGGATTGAACAGCCATGGGATATGGGCGTGGTCTTCGTACCGCCTATCTCTGGCCGTTAATTTCAGTACGTAACTTTACACGCCCGGTTATGCCGGGCGTTGTTCTTTTTGGCCTGTCACGCGTTACAATGGTCTCCAAGTGATGTATCCATGGAGGCAACGCAATGGCGCAGGCGAATCTCACCGAAACTCTTTTCAAACCCCGTTTCAAGCACCCTGAAACCTCGACGCTGGTGCGTCGGTTTAATCCGGGGACCATGCCTGCTGTACAGTCAGCGTTAGATGGTAAAAACGTGCCCCACTGGTACCGCATGATTAATCGCCTGATGTGGATCTGGCGCGGTATCGACCCGCGCGAAATCCTCGACGTGCAGGCGCGTATCGTGATGAGCGAGTCTGAGCGCACCGACAGCGATCTCTACGACACGGTGGTGGGCTACCGTGGCGGGAACTGGATCTACGAATGGTCAAAGCAGGCCATGCTCTGGCAGCAAAAAGCGAGCCAGGAAGACGATGCCACTCTCAGCGGCAAACACTGGCTGCATGCGGCAAACCTTTACAGCATCGCTGCATACCCGCATCTGAAAGGAGACGAACTGGCGGAGCAGGCCCAGGCGCTGGCAAACCGGGCTTATGAAGAGGCCGCCCAGCGGCTGCCTGGCCGGATGCGTGAAATTGAGTTCGCCATTCCCGGCGGTAGCCCGGTGACTGGATTCCTGCATATGCCGGAGGGGGAAGGCCCGTTCCCGACGGTTCTGATGTGCGGCGGCCTGGATTCGTTACAAATTGATTATTACAGCCTGTATGAGCGCTACTTTGCCCCAAACGGGATCGCCATGCTGACGCTCGATATGCCATCAATTGGTTTTTCATCCAAATGGAAACTTACGCAAGACTCCAGCCTGCTGCACCAGCATGCATTAAAAGCGCTGGAGAATATCCCCTGGGTTGACCATACCCGGGTAGGTGCGTTTGGCTTCCGCTTTGGCGCTAACGTCGCGGTACGGCTGGCCTACCTTGAATCTTCCCGCCTGAAGGCCGTCGCCTGTCTTGGTCCGGTAGTGCATGCACTGCTAAGCGAGCCTGCGCGTCAGGGTAGCGTTCCTGAAATGTATCTGGACGTGCTGGCGAGCCGACTTGGCATGCATGATGCTTCAGATGAAGCGTTGCGCATTGAACTTAATCGGTATTCATTAAAAACGCAGGGCTTGCTGGGCCGCCGTTGCCCAACCCCGATGATGTCCGGTTTCTGGAAGAACGATCCATTTAGCCCGGAAGAGGAGTCACGCTTAATCACCTCGTCATCTTCGGATGGCAAATTGCTGGAGGTACCCTTCAGCCCGGTGTACCAAAATTTTGACAAAGCGCTTAAAGAGATCACACGCTGGATCACGCAGAGATTGTGTTAATAGTTTGCTAAATTTCGTTGGTTTGGTAAAACAGTGCTTCACAAAAGGAGATCGCAATGACGTTACCGAGTGGACACCCGAAAAGTAGACTGATTAAGAAGTTCATGGCTCTTGGCCCGTATATTCGAGAAGAGCAGTGTGAAGAGAATCGCTTTTTTTTCGACTGCCTGGCTGTTTGCGTCAACGTGAAGCCTGCACCCGAAAAACGTGAGTTCTGGGGCTGGTGGATGGAAATGGAAGCACAGGAAAACCGTTTTACCTATAGCTATCAGTTTGGCCTGTTTAATAAAGACGGGCACTGGCAGGCGACGAGCATCAAAGATCAGGAAGTGATCGATCGCCTGGAGCATACGCTAAAAGAATTTCACGGCAGAGCTCGCGACCTGCTGGCAACGCTGGATCTGAAGCTGGAGCCTGCGGACGATTTTTCCAGCGAAGCGGTGAAACTGAGAGCCTGATGATGTCACAGCGCCGGGTGGCGGCTACGCCTTACCCGGCCTAAAAACGTATTACTCCCCAGGTCCGGTAAGCACAGCGTCACCGGGCACAAAAAAACCGGCTCAGCGCCGGTTTTTTTATTACCACAACATCAGAACTGGTAGGTCATGCCCAGCGCAACGATATCATCGCTGCTTACGCCCAGTTTATTATCGTCATCGATCTGGTTGATTTTATAATCAACAAACGCAGACATGTTTTTGTTGAAATAATAGGTCGCACCTACATCGATGTATTTCACGATATCTTCATCGCCGATGCCTTCGATATCTTTGCCTTTAGACTGCACGTAACCCAGAGATGGGCGCAGACCAAAGTCAAACTGATATTGCGCAACCACTTCGAAGTTTTGCGCTTTATTTGCAAAGCCACCGGAAATAGGGGCCATATTGCGGGTTTCAGAATAGAGAGTGGCCAGATATATATCGTTGGCATCATATTTCAGACCGGTCGCCCAGCCTTCTGCTTTTTTACCTTCGCCGCGTGCCTGAAGGTTTTGCTCATTGGTGCGATCGGAGCTGGCATACGCACCAATCACAGAGAAATCGCTGCCGCCGAAGTCATAGCTCAGGGAGGTACCGAAGCCGTCACCGTTTTGCTTCTTCACGTCGCGGTTTTCATTTTTACCCTGATATTGCAGGGTCATATTAAGACCGTCAACCATGCCAAAGAAATCGGTATTACGGTATGTGGCCAGACCGGAAGCGCGTTTCGTCATGAAGTTATCGGTCTGCGCCAGGCCGTCACCGCCGAACTCCGGGAACATATCGGTGTATGCGGCGACGTCATACAGCGCACCCAGGTTACGACCGTAATCAAAAGAACCAAAATCTTTCAGTTTAATACCCGCAAATGCCAGGCGCGTTTTTTGAGAAGAGTCGCTTTCTGCTTTGTTACCCGCGAACTCTGCTTCCCAACGTCCGTAGCCCGTCAGCTGATCGTTAATCTGCGTTTCACCCTTAAAGCCAAAACGAACGTAAGTCTGGTCACCATCCTTCGCGTCATCATCACTGAGGTAGTGCATTGCTTTTACTTTGCCGTACACGTCCAGTTTATTACCGTTTTTATTATAAACTTCTGCTGCGTGAACAGATGTGGATGCAACTACGCCCATTACCACTAATGCCAGAGTGCTCTTTTTCATTTTCAATCCTGATTTTATAAAAACGCGCTAATATTCGCTGAGCAATAAGATTCAACTTATTACCCCGTGAAAAACAGGAAGGGTTTTATCGTTAGTGGGTGAACGTTTTATGACAAAGTAAGAATATGTCTAAAAAAGTATGTTTTAATTTTTCGGTAATAAAATTGTCAAAATCTGCCGCTACGCTTCCTGATCCCGCGCAACAAAGTGACGGGTGATGTGCTAAGGCAGTTGGCAACGGGGCTGACACCTGTTAAAACGTCTGACTGACATCATTTTCCCTTATTGTTGAACGGCAGAGAATCATGAGTGACAGCCAGACGCTGGTGGTAAAACTCGGTACCAGTGTGTTAACAGGCGGATCGCGCCGCCTTAATCGTGCCCATATCGTTGAGCTTGTACGTCAGTGCGCTCAGTTGCATGCCGCAGGGCATCGTATTGTGATTGTGACCTCCGGGGCGATTGCCGCCGGGCGTGAACACCTGGGCTACCCCGAACTCCCCGCGACGATCGCCTCCAAACAGCTGCTGGCCGCCGTAGGACAAAGCCGACTCATACAGCTCTGGGAACAAATGTTCTCAATTTATGGCATTCACGTCGGGCAGATGCTGCTGACGCGTGCGGATATGGAAGACAGAGAACGTTTCCTGAACGCCCGCGATACGCTGCGCGCGCTGCTGGATAACCATATCGTTCCGGTCATCAACGAAAACGACGCTGTTGCCACCGCTGAAATCAAAGTAGGCGACAACGATAACCTCTCTGCGCTGGCGGCGATCCTGGCAGGGGCCGATAAGCTGCTGCTTCTGACCGATCAGCAGGGGCTGTTTACCGCTGACCCGCGTTCCAATCCACAGGCAGAACTGATCAAAGACGTTCACGGCATTGACGATGCGCTGCGTGCCATTGCGGGAGACAGCGTTTCTGGTCTTGGGACAGGCGGTATGGGCACCAAGCTCCAGGCTGCGGACGTGGCGTGCCGGGCCGGTATCGACACCATCATTGCCGCGGGCAGCCGTCCGGGCGTGATAGGTGATGTGATGGAAGGCATCTCTGTGGGCACACGCTTCCACGCCCAGGCGTCCCCGCTGGAAAACCGCAAACGCTGGATCTTTGGCGCGCCCCCGGCTGGTGAATTGACCGTGGATGAAGGCGCGACCGCCGCTATTCTGGAAAGAGGAAGCTCGTTGCTTCCAAAAGGAATTAAAAGCGTGACAGGCAACTTCTCGCGTGGTGAAGTGATCCGAATCCGTAACCTTGAAGGTCGCGACATCGCTCATGGCGTAAGCCGTTATAACAGCGACGCGCTGCGTCGGATTGCTGGCCACCATTCCCAGCAGATCGACGCCATCCTGGGCTATGAATATGGCCCGGTTGCCGTGCATCGCGACGACATGATTATTCGTTAAGGAGCCAGAACATGCTGGAACAAATGGGCGCAGCTGCGAAAGCCGCCTCGTATAAACTGGCGCTCCTTTCTAGCCGCGAGAAAAACCGCGTGCTGGAAAAAATCGCTGATTATCTGGAATCCCAGTCGCAGGAAATTTTGCTCGCCAACGAGCAGGATCTGCTGGAAGCGCGTCGCAACGGCTTGAGCGAAGCGATGCTCGACCGTCTGGCATTGACCCCGGCGCGTCTGAAAGGTATCGCCGATGACGTCCGTCAGGTGTGCAACCTCGCCGACCCGGTAGGGCAGGTGATTGACGGTGGGGTGCTCGACAGCGGGTTACGCCTTGAGCGTCGTCGTGTGCCACTCGGCGTCATCGGTGTGATTTACGAAGCGCGTCCAAACGTGACGGTGGATGTCGCCTCCCTGTGCCTGAAAACCGGTAACGCCGCTATCCTGCGTGGCGGGAAAGAGACCTGGCGCACCAACGCCGCGACGGTAAACGTCATTCAGCAGGCGCTGGAAGAGTGCGGCTTACCGGCGGCTGCCGTGCAGGCGATTGAAAGCCCTGACCGCGCGCTGGTCAACGAGATGCTGCGCATGGACAAACACATCGACATGCTCATCCCACGCGGCGGCGCGGGCCTGCACAAGCTGTGCCGTGAGCATTCCACCATTCCGGTCATTACCGGCGGTATCGGCGTATGCCATATCGTGGTGGATGACACCGCGGAGATCGAACCTGCACTGAAGATTATCGTCAACGCTAAAACTCAGCGTCCAAGCACCTGTAATACGGTGGAAACGCTGCTGGTGCATCAGGGCATCGCCAGTACCTTCCTGCCAGCGCTGAGCAAGCAGATGGCGGAAAGTGGCGTTACGCTGCATGCGGACGAGAAGGCTCTCGCCCTGCTGAAAGACGGTCCGGCGAAGGTCGTTTCGGTTAACGCGGAGCAGTACGACGATGAGTATTTGTCGCTGGATCTGAACGTGAAGGTAGTTGCGGATCTCGATGATGCTATTGCGCACATTCGTGAACACGGAACCCAGCATTCTGATGCGATCCTGACGCGCACCCTGCGCAATGCCGATCGTTTTGTGAATGAAGTGGATTCGTCTGCGGTTTACGTGAATGCCTCGACGCGCTTCACCGACGGCGGCCAGTTTGGTCTTGGCGCGGAGGTGGCTGTGAGCACTCAGAAGCTGCATGCCCGCGGTCCGATGGGGCTGGAAGCGCTGACCACCTACAAGTGGATCGGCTTCGGTGATGATACCATTCGTGCGTAAATAATCTCGGGTGATGCAAAAATAGCCGTTTGATTCAAAAGGGCATTGACGCATCACCCGGTTAGATCTACTCTTTTGCCCCGTGGTTACGCTCGTAACCGGTCTCTCAGGGCCGATATAGCTCAGTTGGTAGAGCAGCGCATTCGTAATGCGAAGGTCGTAGGTTCGACTCCTATTATCGGCACCATTTCAAGCTCTTCCCAGGTCTACCGAAATCAACTAAAAGCCCGTATACTGCGGTTTCTGGCCCGTATCTTATCTCCTGTTATCAACTGTGCTCAACCGAAATCAAGTTACAGTTGGGGGCATAAGTGGGGGCATTCTGTGTTCGGTCCAGGGAGATGCCCCCAATGAAGCTAAATGCACGACAGGTAGACGCCGCTAAACCCAGAGAGAAGGCCTACAAGCTGGCAGATGGTGCTGGTTTGTATCTTGAGGTTGTTCCCTCTGGTTCCAGATACTGGCGGATGAAGTATCGCTTCAATGGAAAAGAGAAGCGTATGGCTTTTGGTGTCTATCCAGCAGTGTCCCTTGCACAAGCGAGGGCACTACGTGATGAAGCCAAGAAAAAGCTGGCTGAGGGCATCGATCCGTCTTTCGCTAAGAAAGAAGAAAAGCTGGTTCGCGATGTGCAGCTCAACAACACGTTTCAGGCTGTGGCGCTTGAATGGCACGGAACGAAGGTGAGCCGGTGGTCAGAAGGCTATGCCTCCGACATTATCGAAGCCTTCAATAAAGATATTTTCCCTTATATTGGCCAACTGCCGGTGAATGACATCAAGCCTTTGGTTCTGCTGAATGTGCTGCGTCGAATGGAAAGCCGTGGCGCAACAGAGAAGGCCAAGAAGGTTCGCCAGCGCTGCAGCGAAGTTTTTCGTTATGCCATCGTTACCGGCCGCGCGGAATACAATCCTGCGGCAGATCTAACCAGCGCGATGTCAGGACATGAATCAAAGCATTATCCCTTCCTTACCGTTGAGGAGCTACCAGACTTCTTTAAAGCTCTCGCAGGCTATACAGGAAGCCCGTTAGTTGTTCTTGCCGCTCATCTGCTGATCCTTACGGGAGTTCGCACCGGTGAGCTTCGAGGTGCTTTCTGGAGTGAGTTTGATCTTGAAAAAGCGGTGTGGGAAATACCTGCAGAGCGTATGAAGATGAAACGGCCTCACTTGGTGCCCCTCTCTACCCAAGCGCTAGAGATCGTACAGCAGCTCAAAGTGATGTCTGGGCAATATCCTCTGGTGTTTCCTGGAAGGAATGACCCCCGTAAAACGATGAGCGAAGCGAGTATAAATCAGGTGTTCAAGCGGATTGGATATACGGGGAGGGTGATGGGGCATGGTTTCCGCCACACGATGAGTACGATTTTGCATGAAGAAGGGTTCAATACGGCGTGGATTGAAACCCAGCTTGCGCATGTCGATAAGAACGCGATTCGTGGGACGTACAACCATGCTTTATATCTGGAAGGAAGGAGGAAGATGATGCAGTGGTACGGGGAATGTATTGAAAGTATGTTTGAAAGAAAAGTAGCCGTTAAGTTGCAGGCTAATACAAAGGAGCGGTATTGAGCTAGATTGTTCCTTCTAAGCATTCTGCAATGTGACGGTTGCTAAGGAAGCTATAAAGCAAACCGCATAATGCATGATATGCAGATATGATTCGTCGTGATGTTCTTCACGATGTCGCGTTCAACATTAGATTTAGTATGGAATTATGCTTGCGTATTTTTTATACTTTCTTCAAAATTATCCATAATTTTCATGTTGTTCAGATTATATCCTGAACCAGAACTGCAAGGTAGCAAGCCGAATGAGTATAGGAAAATCCTCCCAACCAAAGTCCAGCGCGCCTGGCCAATATTTGGGATTTGCGCTTCAACCTGTTCGCCTCTGCTACCATCTTCTCAACTGTTCTGATGATGCATGTGTATCGCTCGAGTATCTTGACGACGTAGCCGTACATTATCCTGATGGCCGGATTATATTGGAGCAGACTAAAAGTGCTTTAACACATAACCCTTTATCAGACTGGTCGGAGGATTTCTGGAAGACAATTTCTAACTGGATCGACATAGTGACAGTAAATGATATATGTCTTAGCAAAGTAAGTTTTCGCTACTATGTTACACCTGCAAAAAATATAGGTACAATTTGTTCGCTATTTCATAATTCCAAAAATGATGACGATATTAAAAAATTAATGTTTTTTTTGCAGAGTGAACTGAAAAAATTAAAATCAGAACCTGCATGTATGAAATATATTTCTCGGTTTCTTAATGCTACACAAGAACAACAAAAAGCAATAATTGCAAATTTAGTTATAGAGAATGACAGAATAGATCCGCTTGATTCAATTCGTAAGTGTTTAAAACCTACAATTGCAGAAGAAGTAATTGAACTAACTTGCCGGTATGCGATAGGAATGGCAAAAGAAAAAGCGGATGGACTTATCCGTAATAAACAAAATGCAGTTATATCTGTGCAGGAATTTAGAAGGGTGTTTATAAATTTTGTACAGAAAAATAATATTCCTGGATACCTTCAGCCACTCAGTACAGAAATTAATAATTCTGATGCTGAAGCATTGCTCAAACGGGCCCCCACGTTTATAAAACAGCTAAAACTGATAGAACTTCGTCAAGATCGTCAGCTTAGGGCTGTCAGTGATCTATTAAAGACGGACGCTAACATAACCATGTGGGCCGAAAATGGACTAATTTTTGAGCAAAATATTTCTGAATGGCATAATTCATTATTAAGACAGTACGATGCAATATGCGATGATATTGAGGTTTGCCACTCCGACAAGACTGAAATAAGCAGAGGTAAAGTTATTTATAGCCGTTGTTCTGCTACAAAAGTATCCTTCGATAATAAGATAGTCCCTGAATATTTTACTAATGGAGGTTTCAATCTTCTGGCTGACGATCTCCGTTTAGGATGGCATCCGAATTATATAGAGCTTCTCGATAAGGATGAATAGTGAGAATCGAACTGAGAACGCCCGAGCTGAATGATGCAGCTTTAGTACAAAATAGTGCTTTGGGAGCCTTTTTTTTATGGGTATTTTGTCGGTATTATCAACAATACAAGAAGGAGTCTCCAACTATTACTATCAGTTTTCTTGTTTTACCGCTTATTTTACATAAAGCTACTGTTACACTAATTTGTAGCACCCAAAAGGCCTCAGGTATACATCTCTTTGCAGGGAAAATACAGAAAAAAAAGGAAGCAATATTTACTATTCATGAAAGAACGCTTCAGTTGCGATCACTTACATTTGAATCTTTAAGTGTTGCTGAAGACGCTGGATTAATAGAAATTGACGTTAAAACAGCCACATTAAGGGTTAGATGTGATGGTTCAGAGGTTGATTTACCATTGCTCTCTGACGAGTTGAAAAAAATTCATGCTTGCTGTGATAAATTAGCATTCTGGTTCTCTGAAGTTTCGGATCAACAAATTGCGAAAACATTGATGGTGGATTTCTGATGTATTTCCAAATAAGAAAATTGATACTTTGGCCTAAAACAAATCAACAACCACGGGTTGTAAAATTTGAACCCGGAAAAGTTAATATTATCAGCGGTGCATCAAAAACAGGTAAGTCGGCTGTTATCCCTATTATTGATTATTGTCTATGTTCTGATAAGTGTGCCATTCCAGTTGGTGTCATTCGAGAATCATGTTCATGGTTTGGTATACTGATTGATACGGCTGAAGGTCCAAAATTACTGGCACGTAAAGAACCTGGTAATCAGCAAGGGACTAGTGAAATGTATATAGAAGAAGGTGATGGAATAATTATACCTTCATTAGCTCCTCAGAAAAATAGTACAATGACACATGTGAAAGGAATCTTGGATCGTTTGGCAGGTTTATCAGATTTAGCATTTGAACCAACTGGACATGATAATTTTCGCAGTCGTCCAAGTTTTCGTGACTTAATGGCATTTATTTTTCAGCCACAAAATATAATAGCAAATCCAGATGTTTTATTCTTTAAAGCAGACACTACAGAGCATAGAGAAAAACTTAAGACTATATTTCCGTATGTATTGGGGGCTATTAGCCCCTTGGTTCTTCAGGCAAGACATGAATTAGATAGAGTTACTCGCCAATTACGTCGTAAAGAAACAGAACTTAAAACACGTAAAGCCTCAGGAGATGCCTGGCAACGAGAAAGTCGGATTTGGTTGTCACTTGCTATTGAATACGGGCTTTTACCCGTAGAACAGTCTATTCCTGACGAGTGGCCTGCAACTTTAAAACTTTTGAAGTCAATCCTTGAAAAGGATATTAAAATTACTCAGCCTTCTTTAAGTTCAACACAATACGTTATCACTGAATTAAAGAAGTTGAGAGAAAGAGAAACAAATAATATTACACAAATTAATAAGATTAGAAGCCAGCTTATAGAAATTGAGAGACTTAACGATAGTAGTGATTTGTATAAAAAAGCTCTTGAAGTAAAAAGAGAACGTCTTAGTTTATCCACATGGATTCGTGAACAACATGCTAAAGCTAAAATAATTGAGCCGTTAAGTGAAGTACGAAGTTCAGAAAAAATTAGGCAGCTTTGTCTTGCACTTGAAGGTATTGAATTGCAGTTACGTTCCTATCCACAGGTTAACCATTCTTTGGATAAAGAAACTTTACATCTTCGCTCACAATTAAATGAGTTTACGAAAGAATTAACGTCTATAAGGCAAGAAATACGAGCGTTAGAGAAACAGTCAGAAGAAGTAAAAAAATATAATACTCAAGGGGAATTGATCTCCCGTTTTATTGGTAGATTGGAAGAAGCTTTACGCTTGTATCAAAGTACAGATGTGTTAACTAAATTAATAAGTGAAATTAAAGAATTACAGTCAGAGCAGAATAAGTTATTAAAAATAGTATCGGAGAAAGAAATTTCACGTAAGCTTGATATAGTGCTTGATAAAATTCAACGAGCAACTGGGAAATTGTTACCCCATCTAGATGGGGAGTGGCCAGACTCACCTGTCAGGTTAATTATTAATGATTTAACTGTAAAAGTTAGTAGAGGGCAGCGAGATGATTATCTTTGGGAAACTGGTAGTGGGGCAAACTGGTTAGCTTACCATATTGCTACAACATTAGCTTTGCAATGGGTGTTTACGAGAAATCCTCAGCATCCTGTACCAAGCTTGCTCATTTATGACCAGCCAAGTCAAGTATATTTCCCTGTAAGGCAAGCAGGAATTATAGACAACGAAAATAATGAGCCAGAATGGCAAAACGAGGATATTGTTGCTGTTCGTAAAGTATTTAAAGTTTTAAATAAATTTATATCTTCTACTAAAGGTATATTTCAGTTTATTGTACTAGACCATGCTAATGAAGAAGTTTGGAGTAATCTGGAGAACATCCATTTAGTTGAGGAATGGCGTGGTGCAGCGTTGATTCCATATGATTGGATTGCTCGTGATTAATTGTTTTTATTGTCCATGACAGTATTGTTTTTTTGTTTCAAGTATATGTTGGTAAATATATCTTTCCCTCACTGGTAGGTGAGGGAAAGAATGTTAAAGTAATTTGAGCTGAATCGATTATTAAAAGCTTTTGAAGTTTTTATTTTTTGTGTTGTATTCTTTAAAGCCTTTATTCCTATTTTTTTTTGGGGGTACTGGGATATAACAATTGGAAAACATTAATGTTCTCAGTTGGGACTCGGAATCATTCTTACAATCAATGATAATAATGAATTTAACCATTCTAATTAGTGCTTTTTTCGCTATCGGGAATTATTTTATCCAGAATGTGGTATTGATTTTACCAAATTATTAATCCGCATGAAAATGCCACTTGGAGTAACCTGCCCGCGCAGCAACATCCTCTATCTTCAGCGGCTTGTGTAAGTTTGAATCAATCCATTGAGTTATCTCATCGATGATGCCTTCTGTTCTGAACATAAATCGACGCTCACTTTAAGAGGGCTGTGACACATCCTGTTCGCGATGCTAATGATTATTTATAGATTTCAGCAACCCCGTGCAGCCGGTTATTCCCTGTGGTTGACAGAATTTTGAATGATGTTGCTCCTTGCTCATCAGCTTTACGAGAGAGCGCATTCGATAAATCCTCAAGCGTATAGGCATTGCTGGCTGAGACTACACCGAGCTTTTCTTTCCCATCTGCATGGTTAATTTCCTGAGCAGCAGATGCGGCATTCACTGTAATAAATCCCATGACCAATGAAGTAATAAGTAGTGATTTCATATCTAATACCTCTTTTAAAATTTATGTTTGAAACTGGACTCGTATCAGGGGAACTCGCCCACCTATGTGCATTCAAATATACAGACCTAAGCTGTCATGAGACTGACCGCTATATGACAAAATTGTCAGGGTTGTCGATTGGTTAGTTTTTTTGAATACAAATTCAGCTCGTTAATAATGCAGTCAGGTTCTTCACGCAGAGGCATATTGTCTATGTCCAGAACCCCATCATTTTTTTGTGGATCATCAGCCTGCAGGTCTGCAAACAGTGGGGTAAGATCCTGCTGTGCTTCACCTCGTTCAGCCACCAGCTCGAACGTTTTATTTTTTGCCTCGTCGTGGGTCAGGGCACTGACCAGAACCTGGGCGATTTGCTCCCGGGATATCACACCATCTTCCGGTGTTCCCGTATGGCGACGATCCCCCTGAAGCATAACGATTCGGTGTTCATCATCATTGTTGTAATCAAACCAGCCGGGCCTGACGATGGTATAGGGGTGACCAGTGGCCCTGACCAGACGCTCGGCACGTCTTTTCCAGTCATGAACCTCAGTGCGTTGATTCCAGGTGCTGAGTCGTTCAGTCACGCCAATCGTGGTCATCAGGCTGATACGAACAGATACATCCCTGAATATTCGTAAAATATTGCGCACTCCGCCATAATCTATCGCCCTGGCACCAATACGACCCTGACCATCGGAACCGAGAGTGAAGATGATGGCATCGATATCTTTCGGTAATTCGGTGAGTGTTTCAGGCAATGAAACATCGCCGTAAAAAATATCTGTTCCCCGAGGAAGCGATTTCACTTTGCGCTTATTTCGGATCAGCGCTACAGGCTGATGGCCCATTTTGATAGCGGTATTGACGACATGAAGGCCAATACTTCCTGTCGCCCCTGCAACGAGTATTTTCATGATAAACCTACTGATAATTCAGACTTATTTTCGATACGGTCAGAATATCAATTATCATTAATGTCAGTAATGGGGCTAAAATGATTGTGTCTATGAACACCCTTCATGAGTGTGCGATGAAGGGAATGCCTCCATAAGGAAATCGCCGATGCTCAAAGAAAATTTCAACGAACTGCAAATCTTTCTTGTGGTGGCGAGGGAGCGAAGTTTTACCAAAGCAGCGGGCAAACTGGGCGTTTCTCAGTCTGCACTCAGCCACGCGATGAAGGCCCTGGAGGAAAGGCTAAATATCCGCCTCTTGACCCGCACGACCCGAAGCGTTGCCCCTACGGAAGCCGGTGAGAGAATTATTGCCTGCCTTGAACCCCGTATTGCCGATCTTGAGCAGGAGCTGGAATCGTTGGTTCAGATGAACGGCACCGCCTCTGGCAATATTCGTTTATCAGCCGGGGAGCATGCCGCGCGAAGTCTGGTATGGCCGAAGCTAAAACCCTTCCTCAGGGAATATCCGGAAATTAATCTCGAACTGGTGGTTGATAACGGCTTTGTCGATATTGTTGAGGGGCGTTTTGATGCCGGGATCCGCTTGGGCGAAAGCGTGGATAAGGACATGATTGCGGTAAGAATTGGGCCGGACATGAGAATGGCCGTAGTGGGAGCACCGTCTTATTTCGCTGCAAATCCTGCACCTGAAACGCCGCACGAACTACAAAATCACCGGTGCATCAATATGCGCCTGCCGACAGCCGGTGGACTTTACCACTGGGAGTTTGAGAAGGAAGGGAAACCGTTGCGGGTCAGAGTGGAGGGGCAGGTAACCTTTAATCTGCAGGCGGAAAGGATTGATGCGGTGTTATCCGGTTTTGGCATCGCCTGCATACCTGAAGACAGGGTGCAGGATTATATAAAGTCAGGAGAGCTTATTCAGGTTTTGCAGGAGTGGTGCCCATCTTTTCCCGGATATTACCTCTACTACCCGAGCCGCAAGCAGCATCCGCCTGCTTTTGCGCTGATGATCGATGCACTTCGCTACCAGGAATAACGGGTCCGCCAATTGCAGCGGACCCGTCCGGGTATTAACGGCCTACGCGAGCCTGGTGCTCAGGAGAGTAACGTTCGCCGACGATTTTAATCGTTTCAAGCGCCTGGGTTATCTGTCGCGAGTCATCCTGAGAAAGGATGATGTCGGCGGCCCCCAGGTTTTCCTCCAGCCGGTGCAGTTTCGTAGTTCCAGGGATAGGAACAATCCACGGCTTTTGTGCCAGCAGCCATGCCAGCGCAATTTGCGCAGACGTCACGCCTTTCTCTGCCGCCAGTTCACCCAGCAATAAGACCAGCTTTTCATTGGCTTCAATCGCCTGCCCGGCGAAACGCGGCACGGTGCTGCGGTAATCATCCTTGCCAAAAGTGGTTCCTGGCTTAATCGATCCCGTCAGGAATCCTTTGCCTAATGGGCTGAAGGGTACAAAACCAATACCCAGTTCCTCCAGTAACGGCAGGATCTCCTGCTCAGGCTCGCGCCACCACATTGAGTATTCGCTTTGTAGGGCCGTGACAGGTTGTACGGCATGCGCACGACGAATGGTTTGCGCACCCGCTTCGGACAGACCGAAATGTTTAACTTTGCCTTCAGCTATCAGGTCTTTTACCGTACCCGCAACATCTTCAATCGGGACATCCGGATCGACACGGTGTTGATACAGCAGGTCAATGACATCAGTCTTAAGACGGTGTAATGATCCTTCCACAGCTTCACGGATATGCTCCGGACGGCTGTTTAAAATCTGCTGCTTGTTGTCGTCGCCAAAAGTAAAACCAAACTTAGTGGCGATGACCACGCGGTCACGAAACGGTTTTAAGGCTTCGCCGACAACTTCTTCATTGAGGAAGGGGCCATATACTTCAGCGGTATCGAAGAAGGTGACGCCACGTTCAACCGCTGCGCGAATGAGCTCGATAGCCTGTCGGGTATCGGTCGCCGGGCCGTAGCCGTGGCTTAAGCCCATGCAACCGAGCCCAAGCGCGGAGACTTCGAGTCGGGATTTACCCAGATAACGTTTTTGCATTGAGTGAATACCTCTATTATCGCGACTTAAACATCAAGTTTGCGGCCGGTCAGCCATTCCACCATCGCCGGGTCGCGGTGAGAGAAGAAGGCGCTGGTTGCAGTGTCGAGGGCGGCAATCTGCAGCATATCTTCAGAGCTGAGTTCAAAATCGAGAATGTTGATGTTCTCTTCCATGCGTTCTTTGCGCACCGATTTCGCCAGCGAAACGATGCCTCGCTGGAAGATCCAGCGCAGCACAACCTGGCCCACGCTTTTGCCGTACTTCTGACCAATTGCCGTTAACACGGGGTGCTGGAACAGGCCATTTTTACCCTCAGCAAACGGTGCCCAGGCTTCCGGCTGAATGCCATGGCTTTGATTCCATGGAACGGCATGCAGCTGCTGGTTGAAGGGGTTAACTTCAATCTGGTTCACCGCAGGGGCAACCTTGTTGAAGGCGATAAGGTCGGCCAGTCGGTCAGGATGGAAATTGCTGACACCAATGGCGCGAATTTTGCCTGCCTGTTGCAGTTCTTCCATAGCACGCCATGCCCCATGGACATCGCCGTAAGGCTGGTGAATCAGATACAGGTCGACGTAATCAAGTTGCAGACGATTCAGGGAGCGTTCGAACTGGGCTTTAGCGCCTTCGTAATGGGTATCCTGTAGCCACAGTTTGGTTGTTACAAAGAGTTCGTTACGCGCGATACCGGTCTGTTTCAGTGCGTTTCCGACCTGGGTTTCATTCTGGTAAGACGCAGCGGTATCGATCAGGCGGTATCCCGTATCGATGGCGTCAATCACAGCTCTTTCACATTCAGCAGCATCTGTCATCTGGAAGACACCAAAGCCCAGCAAGGGCATTTCAATACCGTTGTTCAGTTTTACAGTTTGCATGACGTTATCCTTCAGCTGTTGTCCAGGAAAAGCATAACGCAAAGTGATTTATTCGATTAGGTGGGGTAATTAGCTAGGGTTTATTAGATGTGTTCATTAATTTTTAGGGCCAAGGATTGGCTTTGCGCCAGGAGGGGACTTCTAGCTGTTCTAGAAATTTCTCGTGTCGTGACCACATTTTGTCGACCACTCCAGTGTGAATAATTTTCCAGGCCGAGGTATAATCTTCAATGCCTCTAAATTATCAATAAAACAGTAGGTTGCAACCATGTTAAAAATTACCGGTTTAGACAAGCTACAAAAAGAGTTGAAAGTGGCCCAGTTGGCACTGAGTGAGTTGGATGGAAATTTAGGTACTGTGCATTTTGACCCACAAGATCCAGCCAGTATTGAAAATGCAATTCAAAAGATAAATCAAATAGTTGACGAACGAGTCTCTCAATACTCATCCAATTCGATTATTGGTCCATTGGCCGAGCAAATGAAGCAAGCATATCGTGAAAATTTAATCCAAAAAGCTACAAAGTTCAGAATTAAAAATAACGAGGAAAATTGATGTCAAAAGATATATTTGCAGATATTAATAATGCCGTTCTGGACCTACAGGCTTCACAGGCACAAACCTTTGAACGTCCTTTAAAAAAACTTGCTCAACTTCTGAAACATCCTGATCTTGAGCCTTATAATAAAGAATTAGTTGCAGATCTTGACTTAGAGAGTTTTCTTGAAAAGAGTGCACAATCTGCGAGATCAATGGTCGGAAGTGCAACTCTTGACTGGCCAGAAGATCCCAGAAAAGAGCTAGGCCTAACACTACTTTTAATCTGGAAATTAGGCGCCGATCCTAGCTATGCCGTCCACTTCAGTATTAATTTCTTTTATTCTGGTAAAAGAATCATCAGCAATATTCATGCGCTCACCGGTCAGTTAATCATCCCCTTTATTCGGGACTACAAAAACTACATTCAATCGAAGGGAATTCCCCAGGCCATGTTAACTCCCCCTCTATCTAAGAAAGTATTTATTGTTCATGGTCACGATGAGGGTTCCCGCGAAAAAGTGGCTCGCTTTCTGGAACGCCTTGGTCTGGAAGCAATTATATTGCATGAACAGGCTAATCGGGGTCGAACTGTTATTGAGAAAGTTATTGAATACGGCAACGTGGGATTTGCGGTTGTCCTACTTACCCCTGATGATGAAGGGTGTGTAAAAGGTGGTGCGCTTGAACCCAGAGCACGCCAAAATGTGCTTCTGGAGTTAGGTTTTTTTATTGGTCACCTTGGACGAGATAAAGTCTGCGCCCTTAAAAAAGGGGCAGTAGAAATACCCAGTGATTTCGCCGGTGTTGTTTGGGAACCGATGGATGATAATAATGGATGGAAGCAATCTCTTTCCCGAGAACTCGAGGCTGCTGGCCATGTAATCGACTGGAACAAAGTGATGCGTTAAAGCACCATATAATCGTTATAGGTGCTTACAGGAGGACTGACAGTTTCTGCAGCGAAGGCCATTTCATGGTAATATCGTTGTCAGTCCCTAGCGCCCAGGGGCTCGGAATGAAAAATGCAACTGAGCTCAAAGGTTCGAAGCTTTGCTGGGTTTCACTTTTCTAATTCGTCGCTGATTGAGCTTCAGTTTTCCATCTCCAAGAACATACCGTCCAGAATGTACCGCTAGCCAGAACTGTATTGTGATAATATGGTGGTTGATCAAAAGTTTGCATAGGCTTTTGCGTAATATTCCATTCCAGGGATAAGGCCCGAGCCCAGCACTGTAAAGGGAAAAATGTTTAAATTCTCCCAATCGCCAACGCCAATAAGACTTCATTTCGGTTTTCGCATGCTCAATGGCATTACAGTTCCATAACTCTCCCCAGCGTCGCACCCATTTGTCATTTAGCAACCAGTTATATGTTAGATGGGACCTTATTGAATCAAAGGGTTGCTGTTGTTGGCCCCCAGCTAACGTAATGACGCATTGAGTTAACTGCGTTTCGGTAATCGAAAAAAATATACCGCGCTCAGAAGCCTCCACAAGCTCCTGCCGAGGAATTTGATCTAAGTGAACAATCAGGACAGATTGGTCCAGATTTACCAAATCAATTTTCTGCTGGTAACGAATACCATGTCCAGACGCTTCAAAATAAAGTTTAATATTCTCTACCAGAATATCTTTTGCCCGAAAAGCTATACAGGATTTTACTGTTTCATGATCGGCAGAACTAGAAAGGCGCAACGAGTACTCTAGGTACTCGCCGAGTGGTTCCCAACGCGCTCCTAACCGAAGGCGACTAGCTTTGTACTCGTGAGATTTTTGATAGGTCTTTAGTAAACATAATCGAGTAATTTTATCCCACATCCACTTAAAAAGGCGTCCAGCTAAACTCCAAGGCATTGATAAGTTCATATATTTCTCCGTATTTTTGGCCCTATGCTTTCATCTTTCTACGAAGAAAAATAAAGATTTTACATATTTTTACTGTCCTTCACCTCTGGCTTACTCCCCGTTAATTAATACATCCGTGATGTTAGTAATAACTTCATTAGTTGTGTAAATAATTGCCAGGTTCCGCGCCTTGCTCACAGCAGACCGTCACGTTCCCATTTTATTTTTTTGATAAACTGATGTTTGTATTGAGCCTTCATGAATGAAGGCTCAATACTAGCTTTCCCTATTGCAGATCTTTTTCCTTCAAAAATTGACTAACCAAATCAGCAATCTGCACATTATTTAAATCAGAGAACGGGAAGTGGGTATTCCCTTTGATTCCCACTTCAGGTAGATGCGTCACCGTCACATCACCGCCATGCTTGTTCACCACGTCGCGCCACTCCCGAGCCATTGCAAGGCGTACGCGCCAGCTGTCCTGCGCGGGCATGGCGACAGGTTTATCCGGTATGTTATCGCCGTAAATAATCAGAATCGGGATTTTGGTCAGAGCCATAAACTGCTCCATCGGAACAGGCTCACCCTTCAGCGTGTCGAACGCGCTTGGCATAGGGGCAGGGAGTTCTTTTTCCGGGAAGACAAAGCTGCTGCCTGGCTCGAAAGCGACAATG
>NZ_JABMCU010000120.1:0-13750 GCF_013179605.1 Enterobacter sp. CM29
CTTTCGCCTGGTTCATTCTGTACAGCACCTGTAGGGTAATCAGAATGAGAGATTTGTGTTTGGTTTTGGTACGGCCCGAAGCCGTTTTATAGTGACGGGAAAAGTATATGAAGGAGTGACCGGTTCTCTCACCGTGCAGGAACACAACATTGACGGGCGTGGGGAACGTGGTTTGGGGCATAAGCCCAAAGTGGTGGAAGATACTTCACGGAATTGAGGATATGGTGCAGCTTCGTTGCCGGGTGGCGGCTACGCCCTACCCGGCCTACAGCTCGTATAGTACAGGGTTAGTTCAGGAGCGTGGCCCAATGTTCAACCCAGGGATTTGACTCGCTTTCCGGTTCGGGGTGCTCGCCAGCATCAATCAGTAACATCTCGCCGACCCGCTGAGCGTGCTGTTCCTGCAACAGCGCGTCGAACTTCTTACCGCCGCCGCAGAAATTGGCGTAAGAGCTATCGCCGAGGGCGATGATGCCATAGTGAACATCTGGCTGATAGCCAAGCTGGTCTTTAATGCCCTGGAAAAGCGGGACGATGCTGTCCGGGAGATCGCCCTGCCCGGTGGTGGAGGTCACCACCAGAATGTATTTATCTTTATACTTTTCCCAGTCCGCCAGCTCCGGGTCTTCATAGACCGTTGCTTTATGGCCCTGATTGACGAGGATTGCTTCTGCTTCCTCCGCAACCAGCAGCGAGTTGCCGTACATCGTGCCGACAAAAATACCTACTTCAGCCATGCTTTGCTCCCGTAATTATTGCGCTTGCTGTTCATCCTGAACGTTGCCTGCGGCAAACTCAACCCTTTCATTTTCGGGGAGTTGTCCCAGCCAGCCAAACTGTGACACCGCCTGCATCCAGACCTCGTCCAGCCCCGCGCGAATAGTCAGCGGTTCGCCGGTAAACGGGTGCGTCAGGCTTAGCTCGCTGGCGTGCAGCATCAGTCGGTTACAGCCAAAGTGCTCTGCCGCGCTGCGGTTCTGCCGCAGATCGCCGTGCTTGCTGTCGCCGATAATTGGGTGGCGCAGATGTGCAAGGTGGCGGCGAAGCTGGTGCTTGCGCCCGGTTTTGGGCAAAAGCTCAACCAGACTGTATCGCGTAGTGGGAAATTTGCTGGTCGCCACCGGCAGTTCTGTGGTCGCCATACCGCGATAGTCGGTCACCGCAGGCTGCGGACCTTTATCTTCGCGGGCAAATTTATCGGCGATTTTATCCAGTTCCTCCACTAGCGGATAATCCAGCGTGGCGGAATCCGTCAGCCAGCCGCGCACAATGGCGTGGTAGCGCTTCTGGATCTGGTGCTGTTCAAACTGCTGCGACAGCAGGCGCCCGGCCTCACTGGAAAGCCCCATCAGCAGAACGCCAGAGGTTGGCCGATCCAGACGGTGGGCAGTAAAGACGTGCTGACCGATTTGGTCGCGCACGGTTTGCATAACAACCACTTTCTCATCGCGATCGAGCCAGCTTCGGTGTACCAGCCAGCCGGACGGTTTATTCACCGCCACCAGCCACTCATCCTGATACAGGATCTCAAGCGTCATGCATCGTCACCGGCGAAAAGCGTATCCAGCTTTTCCAGCTCAACCAACATAACGTCGCGCGCCGGGTGAGTCGCCTCCAGCGCCATTTCGTAATAGGGAGAGACGGCAAACGCCTGGGGCAACGCGTGTCCCCCTTCCAGCAGCGCGTGCATGCGCGGAATTAATACCCACTGGAGCCATTCGAATGGAGACAGCGTATCCAGACAAAACGGCTGGGTGCTGGCGAACGCGTCTGGCTGCGGCGCACTTTCCTGCCACAGCTGATGCTGGCGCATAAGGGCTTCGATGGCGTGCAACTGCGCACGAACGCTATCGTGATGCGTCATAGTAACCTCAACTGAAAAACGGAATGGCGCGAAGCATAGCATTGCGGAAGACAGAAATAAAAAAAGGGAGCACTGTAAAAACAGTGCTCCCGGTTCGTTTCGCAGCATTCCAGCTACAATACGTGCTCCCTGCTCATCCGTGACAACTTTTCCTGATGCCCGAAGGCCTGGTCATCCCTTTACCTTTTGCTTCCTGCTCACATCATCCTGACGTGTAGGTTTCGTCCTGAAACGTCCTGGCCATCCTGACCCACCGACCATCCTGACCGGCTCACGTTCTCCTTCCTGGAGGTGTCCCTTACGCATCCTGCGTGATCCACTTTGCTTCATCCTGAAGCCTTCCTGCGGCGTCGTCCTGACGTGTTCCTGGTGAGAAACGCCATCATCCTGATGTTCGTTTCTCGCGTCGGCATCCTGTCGACACAGATAGAATCCGCTATTCTGCCTCGTCTTACAACCCATCCTGTGAGCAAGGTAAGCCTGGCGAAACGGGGATAATCGTTTCAGGAAATCGCTAACCTGTTGAAAGGGAAGTTAATATTAATCTGAAATCCCTAAGACAATGCTAATTGTTTCGGCGATGTCTCACAGTGCGTGTAAGAGATCTCTCACACGTCCAGTAGCATCATGGATTACAGAAGCGGCTCAAGTCGGGTAAGAAAATCCGCAAGAGAAGGCGCGAGAACGTCGCGATTGCGGGTGCCGAGCGTCTCTTTAATGACCTCGCCAGACAGGTTGCAGACTGAAATGACGTCCAGTTCACTGTCGAGCGTCGCAATAAAGAGAGTCGGGGAGAGCTTAAGGCGTTTTTGCGTGACCAGGTGACCAATGAGGTTTTCCTGAACGCGTTGAAGATCGTCTTCGCTCCAGGTTTGCAGCAGCGTCAGCGGCTGTCCTGCAAAACATGCAGTCATATCCCCGGCAAACTGCGTGGTATAAATTGCATGAAGCGCAGGTTGTATCACAATGTCCATTGCGCGTTCAACCGCATTTACATTCTGCTCGCCCGTGAACGGTTTCGGTTGCCAGATAACGTAATCATCCTGCGAAGCGATAATGCACGGTGACGGCACGCCATATAAGTCAGTACTTTGCGGCCACGTCCCCCGCTTTTCATGCCAGGCATCGCAATAGCGGGTCGTGAAGGACGTCAGAGCATTTGCAGTTTCGATATCCACCGATTTCTCTCTTCTTGTAAGACAGGATAAACTCAGCCCCTAAGTGTACCTGTAAAGTGGCTATGAAACATGTCTTACGAAAATCATCAGGCGTTAACGGGCTTAA
The DNA here is from genome assembly GCF_013179605.1 of Enterobacter sp. CM29. Taxonomy (NCBI): domain Bacteria; kingdom Pseudomonadati; phylum Pseudomonadota; class Gammaproteobacteria; order Enterobacterales; family Enterobacteriaceae; genus Enterobacter; species Enterobacter sp. CM29. The sequence goes on from NZ_JABMCU010000120.1 coordinate 3,149, forward strand.
CGCTGGGTAAATCGACCGATTACCGCGACACCTACGACGCAAGCCTGCTTCAGGGTGTGCCGCGCAGCCTGAACCGCGATCCGCTTGGCCTTCATGCCGACGCGCTGCCGTTCGTCGGCGGCGACATCTGGACGCTGTACGAACTCTCATGGCTGAATGCGCGCGGTCTGCCGCAGGTGGCCGTGGGCCATGTCGAGCTGGATTACGCCAGCGTAAACCTTGTTGAATCCAAGAGCTTTAAGCTCTATCTCAACAGCTTTAACCAGACCAAATTTAACAGCTGGGACGAGGTACAACAGACGCTTGAACGTGATTTAAGCGCGTGCGCGCAGGGGAACGTAACCGTCTCGTTATACCGTCTGCATGAGCTGGAAGGTCAGCCCATCGCCCATTTCCACGGCACCTGCATCGACGATCAGGACATTGATGTGGAGAGCTACGAATTTAGCACCGACTATCTGGAAAACGCGGCGGGCGGAAAAGTGGTCGACGAAACGCTGGTCAGCCATCTGCTGAAATCCAACTGCCTTATCACCCATCAGCCGGACTGGGGCTCGGTACAGATCCAGTATCGCGGCCCGCAGATTGACCGGGAAAAGCTGCTTCGTTACCTGGTGTCATTCCGTCATCACAACGAATTCCACGAGCAGTGCGTGGAACGCATCTTCAATGACATACAGCGTTTCTGCCAGCCCGAAAAGCTGAGCGTTTATGCCCGCTATACCCGTCGCGGCGGCCTGGACATTAACCCATGGCGCACCAATACCGATTTTGTGCCTGCCATCGGACGGCTGGTGCGCCAGTAAGATAAATATTTTCACAATATGCGGGCGGTATTCCGCCCGAAGTGTTGTGAAACGTCATAAGCCAGGGCTATTGTAATCAACAGGGAAAGACGATAATCGTCCCATAAGGAGCTCACTTGATTACACATATTAGCCCGCTTGGCTCTATGGATATGTTGTCGCAACTGGAAGTGGACATGCTTAAACGCACCGCCAGTAGCGACCTGTATCAACTGTTTCGTAACTGTTCACTTGCTGTACTGAACTCCGGAAGCCTGACCGACAACAGTAAAGAGCTGCTGTCCCGCTTCGAAAGTTTTGATATCAATGTGCTGCGCCGCGAGCGCGGGGTGAAGCTGGAAGTGATCAACCCGCCGGAAGAGGCGTTTGTCGATGGGCGTATTATTCGCTCACTTCAGGCCAACCTTTTTGCCGTGCTGCGCGACATCCTGTTTGTTAACGGACAGATCAGCAACGCCGGTCGTTTCCAGCATCTCGATCTGGAAAGCTCCGTTCATATCACCAACCTGGTTTTCTCCATTCTGCGTAACGCCCGCGCCCTGCACGTTGGCGAAGCGCCGAACATGGTCGTCTGCTGGGGTGGTCACTCCATTAACGAAACCGAATACCTGTACGCCCGCCGCGTGGGTAATCAGCTCGGCCTGCGCGAGCTGAACATCTGTACCGGCTGCGGTCCTGGCGCGATGGAAGCGCCGATGAAAGGCGCGGCAGTAGGACACGCGCAGCAACGCTATAAAGAAGGCCGTTTTATCGGCATGACCGAGCCGTCGATCATCGCCGCTGAGCCGCCTAACCCGCTAGTTAACGAACTGATTATTATGCCGGATATCGAAAAACGTCTTGAGGCGTTTGTCCGTATCGCGCACGGCATTATCATCTTCCCAGGCGGCGTAGGTACGGCGGAAGAACTGCTTTATCTGCTCGGGATCCTGATGAACCCGGCCAACAAAAATCAGGTTCTGCCGCTGATCCTGACCGGCCCGAAAGAGAGCGCCGACTACTTCCGCGTGCTGGACGAGTTTATCGTGCATACGCTGGGGGAAGACGCGCGCCGTCACTACCGCATTATTATTGACGATGCCGCAGAAGTGGCCCGTCAGATGAAAAAAGCGATGCCGCTGGTGAAAGAGAACCGTCGTGATACCGGGGATGCCTACAGCTTTAACTGGTCCATCCGTATCGCACCGGATCTCCAGATCCCCTTCGAGCCGTCGCATGAGAACATGGCGAACCTCAAACTCTATCCGGATCAGCCGGTGGAAGTACTGGCAGCTGACCTGCGTCGCGCCTTCTCTGGCATCGTGGCGGGGAACGTGAAGGAGGTGGGGATCCGCGCGATTGAGGAGTTCGGGCCGTATAAAATCCACGGTGACCCGGAGATGATGCGCCGCATGGATGACATGCTGCAGGGCTTTGTGGCTCAGCACCGCATGAAACTTCCGGGTTCTGCCTATATTCCCTGTTACGAAATCATCAAATAAAGCGTCCTTTCCCTCCTCTCAAGCCGGATTGTCATCCGGCTTTTTTATTAGTGATGTAATTCATAGCGATCTTCAATGTTATTAACAAATCTGGTGCCCGCGCAAACGATTACCTCGTTTTTGAAACCGTAAATAATCAGCCTTAATCGAAATTACCTGCCAGAAAATCCTAAAATCCTATTTCTTTACAGCGAAAGACACCTATCTCGCGGGTCAGCCTTTTCGAAAACATGTCGTTAATGGTAGCCTTCGCGCCCGTAAATCCTCTTTGATGTTTTTTTAACAGATAAATGGTCTAAATATGCCCACATCATAAGTGGATTATTGCATTTGGGATCGCGATCACTGATAGATTCATAACGAGAATGTATCTTTCCGCCCGCCAATAGTTACGGGCAAAAATTATTAAAAAACCGTCACTGAACGAATTTCATATTACCGTCAGGCACTTTTTCATCGGATTTGACTAAAAACCTGACAATTTGCTTCCTCCAGGAGATACAGATGGAAACCACTCAAACCAGCACCGTTGCTTCGATTGAATCCCGAAGCGGTTGGCGCAAAACGGATACCATGTGGATGCTTGGCCTGTACGGCACGGCAATCGGCGCTGGTGTACTGTTCCTTCCTATCAACGCAGGTGTCGGCGGTCTGATCCCGCTGATCATCATGGCCATCATCGCCTTTCCGATGACCTTCTTTGCACACCGCGGCCTGACCCGCTTCGTGCTGTCCGGTAAAAACCCGGGCGAAGACATTACTGAAGTCGTTGAAGAACACTTCGGCGTCGGCGCAGGTAAGCTGATTACCCTGCTCTACTTCTTCGCGATTTACCCGATTCTGCTGGTGTATAGCGTCGCTATCACCAACACCGTTGAAAGCTTCATGATGCACCAGCTGCAGATGACCCCGCCGCCGCGTGCGATCCTGTCCCTGATCCTGATCGTCGGTATGATGACCATCGTGCGCTTTGGCGAGCAGATGATTGTCAAAGCGATGAGCGTGCTGGTATTCCCGTTTGTTGCAGCCCTGATGGTGCTGGCGCTGTACCTGATCCCACAGTGGAACGGCGCTGCGCTGGAAACTCTGTCTCTGAGCAGCGCATCCGCAACCGGTAACGGCCTGCTACTGACCCTGTGGCTGGCGATCCCGGTAATGGTGTTCTCCTTCAACCACTCGCCAATCATCTCCTCCTTCGCGGTGGCGAAGCGTGAAGAGTACGGCAATGGCGCAGAGAAGAAGTGCTCCAGCATCCTGGCTCGCGCACACATCATGATGGTACTGACAGTTATGTTCTTCGTGTTCAGCTGCGTGCTGAGCCTCTCCCCGGCGGATCTGGCGGCGGCGAAAGAGCAGAACATCTCTATTCTGTCCTACCTGGCAAACCACTTTAACGCACCGCTGATTGCGTGGATGGCACCGATCATCGCGATTATCGCCATCACCAAATCCTTCCTGGGCCACTACCTGGGTGCACGTGAAGGCTTCAACGGTATGGTGATTAAATCTCTGCGCGGTAAAGGCAAGAGCATTGAAATCAACCGTCTGAACAAAATCACCGCGCTGTTCATGCTGGTGACCACCTGGGCGGTAGCCACCCTGAACCCAAGCATTCTGGGCATGATTGAAACCCTGGGCGGCCCGATTATCGCGATGATTCTGTTCCTGATGCCGATGTACGCGATTCAGAAAGTGCCAGCGATGCGTAAATACAGCGGCCATATCAGCAACGTGTTCGTTGTTGTGATGGGTCTGATTGCCATCTCCGCTATTTTCTACTCGCTGTTCAGCTAATACCTCCTGCGCCGTCTTCGGATGGCGCACTCCTCCCCTCTGACTGAAGCAATGGACGCATCATGATTAGCGTATTCGATATCTTCAAAATCGGTATTGGTCCTTCCAGCTCTCACACCGTCGGACCAATGAAAGCCGGTAAACAATTCACGGATGACTTGATTGCACGCGGCATTTTGCACGACATCACCCGCGTGGTTGTCGATGTATACGGTTCCCTTTCCCTGACCGGTAAAGGCCACCATACCGATATTGCCATTATCATGGGGCTGGCGGGTAACCTGCCGGATACCGTTGATATTGACTCCATTCCTGGCTTTATCCAGGACGTGAACACCCATGGTCGTTTGCTGCTGGCCAACGGCGAGCATGAGGTTGAATTTCCGGTTGACCACTGCATGAATTTCCATGCGGATAACCTGTCGCTGCACGAAAACGGCATGCGCATTACCGCGCTGGTCGGCGATAAAGCGGTTTACAGCCAGACGTATTACTCCATCGGCGGCGGGTTTATCGTCGACGAAGACCATTTTGGTCAAACCAACGGCTCCGCCGTTGAGGTGCCGTACCCGTACAAAAACGCGGCCGATTTACAGCGTCACTGCCAGGAGACAGGCCTATCTCTCTCCGGCCTGATGATGAAAAATGAGCTGGCCCTGCACAGCAAAGAGGAGCTGGAACAGCACTTCGCAAACGTCTGGGAAGTGATGCGCAGCGGCATTGAGCGCGGGATCACCACCGAAGGCGTGCTGCCGGGGAAACTGCGTGTTCCACGTCGTGCGGCTGCGCTGCGCCGCATGCTGGTCAGCACCGACAAAACCACCACCGACCCGATGGCCGTTGTCGACTGGATCAACATGTTCGCGCTGGCGGTGAACGAAGAGAACGCCGCGGGTGGCCGCGTCGTCACCGCGCCAACCAACGGGGCGTGCGGCATTGTTCCGGCGGTCCTGGCGTATTACGACAAGTTTATCCGTGAAGTGAATGCAAACTCACTCGCGCGGTATATGCTGGTCGCCAGTGCGATTGGCTCACTGTACAAGATGAACGCCTCGATTTCCGGCGCGGAAGTGGGCTGTCAGGGTGAAGTGGGCGTAGCCTGCTCTATGGCGGCGGCGGGTCTGGCCGAATTGCTGGGCGCAAGTCCTGCGCAGGTTTGTATTGCGGCGGAAATCGGCATGGAACATAACCTGGGGCTGACCTGCGATCCGGTCGGCGGTCAGGTCCAGGTGCCATGCATCGAGCGTAACGCCATCGCCTCTGTGAAAGCGGTGAACGCGGCCCGTATGGCGCTGCGCCGCACCAGTGAACCGCGCGTGTGTCTCGACAAGGTTATCGAAACCATGTACGAAACCGGTAAAGATATGAACGCCAAATACCGCGAAACCTCCCGCGGTGGCCTGGCGATGAAGATCGTTACCTGCGATTAAGCCTCTCAGGAAGCCTCGTTTTGCGAGGCTTCTTCCTGTTTTCCCCACCATTCATAGTTTCATGCTGCGCTCAGTGTTACCCTTCCCCCATTAGACAGAAGGGAGATTATCTGTGGCCGTTCATTTGCTTATCGTCGATGCACTTAACCTGATTCGCCGTATTCACGCGGTACAGGGCACCCCCTGCGAGGACACCTGTTTACACGCGCTGGAGCAGCTCATTCGCCATAGCGAACCCACCCACGCTGTTGCCGTATTCGACGATGAAGCACGCAATACCGGCTGGCGGCACCAGCGCCTGCCGGACTACAAAGCCGGACGTGCGCCGATGCCGGACGATCTGCACGCCGAAATGCCCGTTATACGCGCGGCCTTTGAACAGCGCGGCGTTCCGTGCTGGGGCGCACACGGTAATGAGGCTGACGATTTAGCCGCAACGCTGGCGGTTAAAGTCGCGAGCGCCGGGCATCAGGCGACTATCGTTTCAACCGACAAAGGCTACTGCCAGCTGCTCTCTCCTACGATCCGCATCCGGGACTACTTTCAAAAACGCTGGCTGGACGCACCATTTATTGCCAGCGAGTTTGGCGTATCGCCTGAGCAATTGCCAGATTACTGGGGGCTGGCGGGGATCAGCAGCTCCAGAGTGCCGGGTGTCGCCGGTATTGGACCCAAAAGTGCCGCACAGCTGCTGACGGAGTTTCAGAATCTGGAAGGGATTTACGCAAGGCTTGAGGAAGTGCCGGAAAAATGGCGCAAGAAGCTGGAGGCGAATAAAGAGATGGCGTTTATCTGCCGGGAAATCGCAACGCTACAGACGGATTTACAGCTGGACGGGAATTTACAGCAGTTAAGGTTAGAACGTTAAAACAACTACACGATTTTGTAGGCCCGGTAAGCGCAGCGCCACCGGGCGTTACAAACGTTATCGCTCGTCGCGACGCCCACCCACGGCCGCCCACCAGCGACGGATATGCACCGTCACTTCTTCACGGTCGTGATACAGCTGACGCGCCTGGATTTCCGCGTTAATCCCGTGTTCGTCCAGTTGCTGCTGAATATAAGCCAGGTTCTGCGACACCTCTTCGTAACGCTTTTTCATCGGCAGCTTGAGGTTGAAAATCGTCTCACGACACCAGCCGTTCACCAGCCAGGAGGCCATCAGCGCCGCGACTTTCGCCGGTTTTTCTACCATGTCGCACACCATCCAGGAGATGTTGTTACGGGTAGGACGGTAGCGGAAACCATCTTCACGCAGCCAGGTGACCTGCCCGGTGTCCATCAGGCTTTGCGCCATCGGGCCGTTATCCACAGACGAAACCCACATGTTGCGTTTCACCAGCTGATAGGTCCAGCCGCCCGGGCACGCGCCAAGATCGACGGCATACATGCCGTTTGCCAGACGTTCGTCCCACTCGTCCGCCGGGATAAAGACGTGGAACGCCTCTTCCAGCTTCAGGGTTGAACGGCTCGGCGCGTCTGACGGGAAGCGCAGACGCGGGATCCCCATAAAGAACGGCGAGTTATTGGTGGTATACGAGTAGCCGGTGTAGCAACATCCTGGCGCAATAAAGAAGATATGCACGACTGGACGCTTTGGCGTTTCGTAGTTTGTCAGCACTCCCGCATCACGCAGTGCCGCGCGGAGCGGCACGGTAAACTTACGGCAGAACTTCATCAGCTCTTTGCTTTCATTGGTGTCAGCCACTTCCACGCGCAAATCGCCGCCCTTCTCCACCACGCCCTGCAACAGGCCAACAATCGGCGTGATGCGATCCTCCGGCGGAAGATCTTTCAGTAATTCGCCCGCGACAAACATCTGACGGGCGAAAATCAGCGAGCTGAACGGCAGTTCGCGCGCCAGCTTGTCGGCATCATCAGGCTGATAGCATTCAAATACCACATAGCCCGCGTTCTCTTTGACGCGAGCGAATCCGAAGACTTCACGCTTCGCCGCTTTATCGGTGATTTCCGCGGCGCACTCTTTCTCAAACCCCGGGCGACAATATAAAACAACCTTATTCATGAACAACGCCCTTGCGTTTCAGACGGATAGCTCCGATAAACATTAAAACCCAACCCGCCAGGAAGCTGACGCCGCCGACAGGTGTAACAAACGCCCACAGGCGTAAATGCGACAGCGCCAGACAGTAGAGACTGCCGCTGAACAGTACGGTACCCAGCGCCAGAAAGACGCTGCTCCAGTAAAACCAAATGCTGATACGGCGCTGCATCGCCACCGCCAGCCCAAAAATTGCCAGCGTGTGGAACGCCTGATATTCAAGGCCGGTCTGGATCCAGCCCATCTCCACAACGCCCAAAGACTTGCTTAAGACATGCGCGCCAAACGCGCCCAGAGCTACAAAAATAAAGCCACTCACCGCGGCGAAAATCAGCATGAATCGGCTGGTCATGTTTAAGTCCTGAATTAATGCGTGCCCGGCACACAAACGTTATTGTTCATACCTGAAGCGGAATTTTTCTTGCTCGCTTGCCGCTTTCGCCAGTATCCACTGCCGGAAAGCGGCTATTTTACCCAGTTCTGCCTGACTGTCATGACAAACCAGATAAAATGCATTCTTGCTGACCAGTACATCGTTAAATGGGCAAACCAGACGGCCTGCCTCAATTTCGGACTGCGCCATGACGTTATTCGCTAATGCCACGCCCTGCCCGTGAATGGCAGCCTGTAACACCATCGCGCTGTGGCTAAAAATGGGCCCCTGCTGCACGTTTATATGATTAAGACCTAACTGACGGGTATAAGTTTGCCAGTCGCGACGCGACGCATCGTGCAAAAGCGTGTGTTGCGCCAGATCGGCGGGCGTTTTGAGCGCTTTCTCCCCCGTCAGCAGCAGCGGTGAACAGACCGGCAGCAGATATTCTGCGTATAATTTTTCAACACGCAAGCCCGGCCAGTTACCACGACCGTAAAAAATCGCCACATCCACATCGTCTGCAAGCTTGTCTTCCTGACGGTCCACTGCCTGGATTCGGACATCGATTCCCGGATAAGTTGAGTTAAAGCTTGAGAGTCGCGGCACCAGCCACTGAATGGCAAAACTGGGCAATAAACTCACAGTCAGTGCACCTTTTGCGCTCCGTGCCTGAAGCTTACGGGTGGCTTCCGTCAGCTGGGAGAAAATCTCTTTAATATCCTGAAAATAGCTCTGCCCTTCTTCGGTCAACAGCAACGAACGGTTGCGGCGACGGAACAGCTTAAGCCCCAGAAAATCCTCCAGAGACTTGATTTGATGACTTACTGCGGCCTGTGTCACAAAAAGCTCATCGGCTGCGCGGGTGAAGCTGAGGTGGCGTGCTGCTGCATCAAAAACACGTAATGCATTTAGGGGTGGCAATCGCTTGGACATGGTTATCTGGCTTAGATGTTAACGAGATTTAACATATAGGAAACAACGTTTAACCTATTAGTTTTTTTTATCTGAGCCATTATAATTTGTCCGTTGAGGAACTACCAGCAAATACCTATAGTGGCGGCACTTCCTGAGCCGGAACGAAAAGCTTTTTTTGGAATGCGTGTTCTGAAGGGCTTTTGGCTTACGGTTGTGATGTTGTGTTGTTGTGTTTGCAATTGGTCTGCGATTCAGACCACGGTAGCAACGCTACCAATTTTTCACTTCCTGTACATTTACCCTGTCTGTCCATAGTGATTAATGTAGCACCGCCAACTTGCGGTGCTTTTTTTTCGCTTATCTAACTGTTAATGCTCGATTTCCTTCATCTCTTTCACGTCACTGCGATTGATCTGCTGTTTGTTCCCGTTAGCATCTTTATATGAAATCATCCCGGTATCATTATCGGTTGTCGGTTTCCCTTCAGAGACGATAGATCGACCATCGTTGGTATGCATTACGTAGTTATTTCCAGAACATGCGCTCAGGGCAAAGGTCAACGCACAGGCAGAAATGATTGCAGCTGTCTTTTTCATGATTATTCTCCTTTAGCAATTAATGCTATTCAAACCTCGATTTATAACAGGCTAAAACATCCGCCTAACACTATTTAGCATAACCTGCTTTTTCAGACTCGCCAGGATAAGCAGACAAATCTGATAGATATCAACTTCCTTGCCCTGCCGATGAATTTGCGCGACGATCGTAGAATCGATATGAGGAATTCCATGAACGCTTTCAGTCCTGCGCAGTTTCGCGCACAGTTTCCCGCGCTGGCCGATGCCGGTATTTATCTTGATAGCGCCGCCACGGCCCTTAAGCCGCAGGCGGTGATTGAGGCAACCCGCCAGTTTTACAGCCTGAGCGCCGGGAACGTGCACCGCAGCCAGTATGCCGAAGCGCAGCGCCTGACGGCGCAATACGAAGCCGCACGGGATCAGGTCGCGCGCCTGATCAATGCCGACAGCGGTAGGAACATCGTCTGGACGCGCGGCACCACCGAGGCCATTAACATGGTGGCGCAATGCTACGCGCGTCCGTTGTTGCAGGCCGGAGATGAGATCATCGTCAGCGAGGCGGAACACCACGCCAACCTGGTGCCCTGGCTGATGGTGGCCGAACAAACCGGGGCACGGGTTGTAAAACTCCCGTTGGGTACAGACTTCCTGCCTGACGTGGCGCGTCTGCCTGAGCTGATTACGCCGCGCAGCCGTATTCTGGCGCTGGGGCAGATGTCCAACGTCACCGGCGGCTGTCCGGATCTGGCGCGCGCCATTGAGATTGCCCATGCCAGCGGCGTGGTGGTAATGGTCGACGGTGCGCAGGGTGTGGTGCATTTTCCGGCTAACGTTCAGGCGCTGGATATCGACTTCTATGCCTTCTCAGGGCATAAATTGTACGGGCCAACCGGTATCGGCGCGCTGTACGGCAAACCTGAACTGCTGGCCCGGATGACGCCGTGGCTCGGCGGCGGCAAGATGATTACCGAAGTCACCTTCGACGGTTTCAAAACGCAGGATGTGCCTTACCGCCTGGAAGCCGGTACGCCGAACGTGGCAGGGGTTATCGGTCTGAGCGCAGCGCTCGAATTTCTCGCAGATACGGACGTGGCTCAGGCTGAAAGCTGGAGCCGGGGCCTGGCGACGCTGGCAGAAGAAGAGCTTAAGAAACGCCCCGG
>NZ_JABMCU010000121.1:0-13717 GCF_013179605.1 Enterobacter sp. CM29
CCTGGGGCCACCTGAGCGGGGATATTGTTCTGCGCAACGTGGCGCGCGAAGGTATTCAGATCATGCAGCCGCACCACGTTTCCGTTTACCGCTACGGTGGAGAAGAGTTCGGCGTAATATTCCCGGCCGAGCTGATGAACTCCGCGCACGCGCTACTGGAAGCCTGGCGCACCGCCGTTGAGAAGCGGACCTGGCGGGAAGAGAACCTGCGAGTGACCTTCAGCGCCGGGATGGGAGAGTGGCACTTCGAACCGCTGGAGCAGTTTATCGGTAGCGTTGATGAAGCGTTGTATACCGCTAAACAACAGGGTAAAAACCGCATCGTAAGCACGGCCAGCCGATAATACCCTTCCTGAAATTCTGCCCGATCTGACGGGCAGAATGCTCTCCGCTGTAAAATTGTAACCGGTTTCAGAAAAATGCCGATTTCTTTGTGATGCCTGACACACAATCGCGGTAAAGCGGTTGTTGAAGCGGTCTGCACGGGATAATTATCAATAAACACATGTAGATCGAGGCTGACTATGAAGAACATCGTTTTATGCTGTGCAGCGGGAATGTCAACCAGCATGCTGGTTCAACGTATGAAAGATGCCGCGCAGAAAAAAGGAGTCGAAGTAACCATTAAAGCCGTTCCGGTCGCGGAGTTTAAAGATAACATCGCGACGGCTGATATCGTATTACTGGGGCCACAGGTTAAATACGAACAGGCAAAACTCCAGGCGCAGGCCGATCCGCTCGGAAAAAAGGTCGCGGTTATCGACATGATGGATTACGGCATGATGAAAGGTGATGCCGTACTGGAAAAAGCGCTCAAGCTGCTGGAGTCATAATGGAAGACTTAGAAACCACAATCATGGAGCTACTGGTCAATGCAGGTGCGGCGCGCAGTGCGGCCCTGACAGCGTTGCAGATGGCGCGAAAAGGTGACTTTGACGAAGCCGAGAAAGCGATGGAAGAGTCGCGTGAATATGTGAAACATGCGCATACTATCCAGACGCAGCTCATCGGTCTTGACGAAGGGACAGGAAAACTGCCGGTTAACCTGATCACCGTTCACTCTCAGGATCACCTGATGAACGCGATGGTCATTCAGGATCTGGCGGGCGATATGATTGAGCTTTATCGACGCATCCCGTTAGTGAATTGAAGACGTACAGACGTAAAAAAACCCGCCGAGGCGGGTTTTTTATTGTCGGGTGGCGCTGCGCTTACCCGACCTGTGATTCATATGCCCGGTAATTTTACCTACCGGGCATCAACGATTACTCGTTGTCGGAACCGCCCAGACCTGCGTTCAGCAGTTCTGCAAGGCTCGCGGATGCATCTTCGGCAGTCACCTGCGGTGCAGCTGGCAGTTCACCCGCTGCACGACGACGCATACGATCCTGGTGGTACGCATAACCGGTACCGGCCGGGATCAGACGACCCACGATAACGTTCTCTTTCAGACCGCGCAGTTCATCACGTTTACCTGCAACAGCCGCTTCGGTCAGGACACGAGTGGTTTCCTGGAACGATGCAGCAGAGATGAAGGACTCGGTTGCCAGAGACGCTTTGGTGATACCCAGCAGATCGCGTGCAAAGGTCGCACCGATTTTGCCGTTCGCTTCCAGATCGCGGTTAGCGATCTTAACGCGTGAGTATTCAACCTGCTCGCCTTCCAGGAAGTCGGAGCTGCCCGCGTTTTCGATGGTTGCTTTACGCAGCATCTGACGAACGATAACTTCGATGTGCTTATCGTTAATCTTAACGCCCTGCAGACGGTATACGTCCTGTACTTCGTTAACAATGTAACGAGTAACAGCATGCACACCACGCAGACGCAGGATGTCGTGCGGCGCTTCTGGACCATCGGAGACCACGTCACCACGTTCCACGCGTTCACCTTCGAACACGTTGAGCTGACGCCACTTAGGAATCATCTCTTCGTACGGCTCGCTGCCATCTACTGGCGTGATAACCAGACGGCGCTTACCTTTGGTCTCTTTACCGAAGGAGATGATACCGCTGATTTCAGCCAGGATAGCAGGCTCTTTCGGACGACGTGCTTCGAACAGGTCCGCAACGCGTGGCAGACCACCGGTGATGTCCTTGGTACCGCCGGATTCCTGAGGAATACGCGCCAGGGTGTCACCAGAGCTGATCTGTACGCCATCTTCCAGCTGTACAATCGCTTTACCCGGCAGGAAGTACTGCGCAGGCATATCGGTGCCAGGGATCAGAACGTCGTTACCCTGAGCATCAACGATTTTCAGTGCAGGACGCAGATCTTTACCACCGGTAGTACGTTCAGCAGAATCCAGAACCACCAGAGAAGACAGACCGGTCAGCTCGTCGGTCTGACGAGTAATGGTCTGGCCGTCGATCATGTCAGTGAAGCGGATGAAACCACTTACTTCGGTGATAACCGGCATGGTGTGTGGATCCCAGTTTGCTACGGTTTCGCCGCCGGCAACCTGCTCGCCATCACCTTTCGCCATAACCGCACCGTAAGGCACTTTATAGCTCTCTTTGGTACGACCGAATTCGTCGATCAGCTTCAGCTCGGTGTTACGAGAAGTCACAACCAGCTTGCCTGCGGAGTTAACAACAGACTTCGCGTTGCTGAGCTTGATGCTACCTTTGTTTTTCACCTGGATGCTGGATTCAGCAGCCGCACGAGATGCCGCACCACCGATGTGGAACGTACGCATCGTCAGCTGTGTACCCGGCTCACCGATGGACTGTGCTGCGATAACGCCGATAGCCTCACCTTTGTTGATGATGTGGCCACGCGCCAGGTCACGACCGTAGCAGTGCGCACACACACCAAAGTCGGTGTCACAGGATACAACGGAACGCACTTTCACAGAGTCAACAGAGTTCGCTTCCAGCAGGTCACACCACTGTTCGTGCAGCAGAGTGTTGCGTGGAACCAGAATGTCTGCGGTGCCCGGCTTCAGGATGTCTTCCGCGGTCACACGACCCAGTACGCGATCGCGCAGCGGCTCTTTAACATCACCACCCTCGATAACCGGGGTCATGGTGATACCTTCGAGGGTGCCACAATCGTCTTCGGTGACGACCAGATCCTGCGCAACGTCAACCAGACGACGCGTCAGATAACCGGAGTTCGCCGTTTTCAATGCGGTATCCGCCAGACCTTTACGCGCACCGTGCGTAGAGATGAAGTACTGGAGTACGTTCAGACCTTCACGGAAGTTCGCGGTGATTGGCGTTTCGATGATGGAGCCATCTGGCTTCGCCATCAGACCACGCATACCTGCCAGCTGACGAATCTGTGCCGCAGAACCACGCGCACCGGAGTCGGCCATCATGTAGATGCTGTTGAAGGAGACCTGCTGCTCTTCTACGCCGTCACGGTTAATCACGGTTTCGGTTTGCAGGTTATCCATCATCGCTTTGGATACACGATCGTTCGCCGCAGCCCAGATATCGATAACTTTGTTGTAACGTTCGCCTGCGGTTACCAGACCAGACTGGAACTGCTCCTGGATCTCAGCAACTTCAGCTTCCGCTTCAGAGATGATCTCGTGTTTCTTCTCTGGGATGACCATGTCATCGATACCAACAGATGCACCTGAACGCGCTGCATAAGCAAAGCCGGTGTACATTGTCTGGTCAGCGAAGATAACGGTCGGCTTCAGGCCCAGAATGCGGTAACAGGTGTTCAGCATTTTGGAGATCGCTTTCTTGCCCAGCGCCTGGTTGACGATGGAGAAAGGCAGACCTTTCGGTACGATCATCCACAGAATCGCACGGCCAACGGTCGTGTCTTTCAGGCTGGTAATCGCCACGAATTCGCCGTTTTCATCTTTTTCGTATTCGGTGATACGCACTTTAACGCGCGCATGCAGAGAGGCCAGGCCAGCGCGATAAATACGCTCAGCTTCTTTCGGGCCAGTCAGCACCATGCCTTCGCCTTTGGCGTTAACACAGTCACGGGTCATATAGTACAGACCCAATACAACGTCCTGAGAAGGAACGATGATAGGTTCACCGTTCGCTGGAGACAGGATGTTGTTGGTAGACATCATCAGCGCACGCGCTTCGAGCTGGGCTTCCAGCGTCAGCGGTACGTGAACAGCCATCTGGTCACCATCGAAGTCGGCGTTATAGGCCGCACAAACCAGCGGGTGCAGCTGGATCGCTTTACCTTCGATCAGGACTGGCTCAAATGCCTGGATACCCAAACGGTGCAGAGTTGGTGCACGGTTCAGCAGTACCGGGTGTTCGCGGATTACTTCGTCCAGGATATCCCAAACGACAGCTTCTTCACGCTCAACCATTTTCTTAGCGGCTTTGATGGTGGTGGCCAGGCCACGCAGTTCCAGCTTGCCGTAGATGAACGGTTTGAACAGCTCCAGAGCCATTTTCTTCGGCAGACCGCACTGATGCAGACGCAGGTATGGACCTACGGTGATTACAGAACGACCGGAGTAGTCAACACGCTTACCGAGCAGGTTCTGACGGAAACGACCCTGCTTACCTTTGATCATGTCGGCCAAAGATTTCAGAGGACGTTTGTTAGAACCGGTGATCGCACGACCGCGACGACCGTTATCCAGCAGGGCATCTACCGCTTCCTGCAGCATACGTTTTTCGTTGCGTACGATGATGTCCGGCGCAGCCAGATCCAGCAGACGTTTCAGACGGTTGTTACGGTTGATCACGCGACGGTACAGATCGTTCAGATCCGACGTTGCGAAACGACCACCATCCAGCGGAACCAGCGGACGCAGATCTGGCGGCAGAACCGGCAGAACGGTCAGGATCATCCACTCTGGTTTGTTACCAGACTGTACGAACGCTTCCAGCAGTTTGATACGCTTGGTCAGCTTTTTACGCTTGGTTTCGGAGTTGGTTTCGTTCAGCTCTTCGCGCAGAGTTTCACACTCTTGCTCCAGATCCATGCTCTTCAGCAGGGCCTGGATAGCTTCCGCACCCATCTTCGCGTCGAATTCGTCACCGAACTCTTCCAGCGCGTCCAGATACTGTTCTTCGGTCAGGATCTGGTTACGTTCCAGATTCGTCATCCCGCCTTCGATCACAACATAAGATTCGAAGTACAGAACACGTTCGATATCGCGCAGCGGCATATCCAGCAGCAGGCCGATACGGGACGGCAGAGATTTCAGGAACCAGATGTGAGCAGTTGGAGACGCCAGCTCAATGTGGCCCATACGCTCACGGCGTACTTTGGTCTGGGTCACTTCAACGCCGCACTTCTCACAGATCACACCACGGTGTTTCAGGCGCTTGTACTTACCGCACAGGCACTCGTAGTCTTTTACTGGCCCGAAAATACGCGCACAGAAAAGGCCGTCACGCTCAGGTTTGAACGTACGGTAGTTGATGGTTTCCGGCTTTTTAACTTCACCAAAAGACCATGAACGGATCATGTCTGGCGAAGCCAGAGCAATTTTGATCGCATCAAACTCTTCGGTTTTAGTCTGCGCTTTCAGAAACTTTAATAAATCTTTCACGGATTTGCTCCCGTCGGAGTTAGCACAATCTGGTGTCGGGGGTTAACCCGACACCAGTGACCTGTTTGAGCGAGAATTACTCGTCTTCCAGTTCGATGTTGATACCCAGCGAACGAATCTCTTTCAACAGTACGTTGAAGGATTCTGGCATGCCCGGTTCCATCTGATGGTTGCCGTCTACGATGTTCTTATACATCTTAGTACGACCATTCACGTCATCAGACTTAACGGTGAGCATTTCCTGCAGGGTGTATGCTGCGCCGTATGCTTCCAGCGCCCACACTTCCATCTCCCCGAAGCGCTGACCACCGAACTGAGCCTTACCACCCAGCGGCTGCTGAGTAACCAGGCTGTAAGAACCGGTAGAACGAGCGTGCATCTTGTCGTCGACCAGGTGGTTCAGTTTCAGCATGTACATGTAACCTACGGTTACCGGACGCTCGAACTGTTCACCGGTACGGCCGTCAAACAGCGTAATCTGACCAGACGTTGGCAGACCACCCAGTTGCAGCAGCTCTTTAATTTCAGCTTCTTTTGCACCGTCGAATACCGGCGTTGCAATTGGCATACCCTTACGCAGGTTTTCCGCCAGACGCAGAACTTCATCATCGCTGAAGGTGTTCAGGTCGACTTTCTGACGCACGTCGGTACCCAGATCGTAGGCACGCTGGATGAACTCGCGCAGTTTCGCGACTTCTTCCTGCTGCTTCAGCATGGCGTTAATCTTGTCGCCGATACCTTTCGCAGCCATACCCAGGTGGGTTTCCAGGATCTGACCGATGTTCATACGAGACGGTACACCCAGTGGGTTCAGTACGATATCTACCGGCGTACCGTTAGCATCGTGCGGCATATCTTCGATCGGGTTGATCTTAGAGATAACACCCTTGTTACCGTGACGACCTGCCATCTTGTCACCAGGCTGGATCTGACGTTTAACAGCCAGATACACCTTAACAATCTTCAGCACGCCTGGTGCCAGATCGTCGCCCTGAGTGATTTTGCGGCGTTTCGCTTCGAGTTTTTTCTCGAACTCGTGTTTCAGTTCGTCATACTGCTCAGCCAGCTGTTCCAGCTGATTCTGTTTCTCTTCGTCGGTCAGGCCCAGCTCCAGCCAGCGATCGCGTGGCAGTTTGTCGAGCTTCTCAGCTTCAACGCCACCGGCAACCAGCACCGCATAGATACGGCTGAACAGACCCGCTTCGAGGATTTGCAGTTCTTCAGACAGGTCTTTCTTAGCCTGTTTGAGCTGCATCTCTTCGATTTCCAGCGCACGCTTATCTTTCTCAACGCCGTCACGAGTGAAGACCTGAACGTCGATAACCGTACCGGAAACACCGTTTGGTACGCGCAGAGAAGAGTCTTTAACGTCAGACGCTTTCTCACCGAAGATAGCACGCAGCAGTTTCTCTTCTGGCGTCAGCTGGGTTTCGCCTTTCGGTGTAACCTTACCAACCAGAATGTCGCCGCCGGTCACTTCCGCACCGATGTAAACAATACCGGATTCATCCAGTTTGGAGAGCGCAGCTTCACCCACGTTAGGGATGTCGGCAGTGATCTCTTCTGGCCCCAGCTTGGTGTCACGGGACACACAGGCCAGTTCCTGAATGTGGATGGTGGTGAAACGATCTTCCTGAACCACACGCTCGGAGACGAGGATTGAGTCTTCGAAGTTGTAACCGTTCCACGGCATGAACGCTACGCGCATGTTCTGACCGAGCGCCAGTTCACCGAGGTCGGTGGACGGACCGTCTGCCAGCACGTCGCCGCGCTCAACTGGCTCACCCAGAGATACGCAAGGCATCTGGTTGATACAGGTGTTCTGGTTAGAACGGGTGTATTTGGTCAGGTTGTAGATGTCGATACCCGCTTCGCCCGGATACATCTCGTCTTCGTTAACTTTGATAACGATACGGGATGCGTCAACGTACTGAACGGTACCGCCACGCTTAGCAACTGCTGTAACACCGGAGTCAACGGCAACAGCACGTTCCATACCGGTACCAACCAGCGGCTTATCAGCACGCAGAGTTGGAACGGCCTGACGTTGCATGTTCGCACCCATCAATGCACGGTTGGCGTCATCGTGTTCCAGGAACGGGATCAGGGACGCACCGACGGATACCACCTGTTGGGTGGATACGTCCATGTAGTCAACCTGGTCGCGGCTGAACAGGCTGGATTCGCCTTTGCTACGGCAGGTAACCAGATCTTCTACAAAGTGGCCTTCGTCATCCAGGTTGGAGTTCGCCTGAGCGATAACGTAGTTGCCTTCTTCGATAGCAGACAGGTAATGAATTTCGTCGGTAACCACACCGTCGGTCACTTTACGATACGGGGTCTCAAGGAAACCGTATTCGTTTGTCTGTGCGTACACGGACAGGGAGTTGATCAGACCGATGTTTGGACCTTCAGGCGTTTCGATTGGACATACGCGACCGTAGTGAGTCGGGTGTACGTCTCGAACTTCAAAGCCTGCACGTTCACGGGTCAGACCGCCTGGGCCGAGTGCAGAGATACGACGTTTGTGCGTGATCTCAGACAGCGGGTTGTTCTGGTCCATGAACTGAGACAGCTGGCTGGAACCGAAGAACTCTTTCACTGCCGCAGAAATCGGCTTGGCGTTGATCATATCCTGAGGCATCAGGGTATCCAGATCGCCCAGAGACAGACGCTCTTTCACCGCACGCTCTACACGAACCAGGCCAACGCGGAACTGGTTTTCCGCCATTTCGCCTACGGAACGGATACGACGGTTGCCGAGGTGGTCGATATCGTCCACTTCGCCTTTACCGTTACGGATATCGATGAGCTTCTTCATCACTTCAATGATGTCGTCTTTGCTCAGGATACCGGAACCTTCGATTTCGTCGCGCAGCAGAGAACGGTTGAACTTCATACGACCTACCGCGGACAGATCGTAGCGGTCTTCGGAGAAGAACAGGTTCTCGAACAGGCTTTCCGCCGCTTCGCGAGTTGGTGGCTCACCAGGACGCATCATGCGGTAGATTTCAACCAGCGCGCTCAGACGATCGTTGGTTGGGTCGACGCGTACAGTCTCAGAGATGTACGGACCGTGGTCCAGATCGTTGGTGAACAGCGTTTCGATACGTTTGTGGCCAGACTGGCTCAGCTTAGCCAGCAGATCCAGGCTCAGCTCCATGTTCGCCGGGCAGATCAGCTCGCCAGTTGATTCATCAACGTAATCTTTCGCGGCTACTTTTCCTGCAATGTATTCAACCGGAACTTCGATGTGTTTGATATCATCTTTTTCCAGCTGGCGGATGTGGCGCGCGGTGATACGGCGACCTTTTTCCACATACACTTTGCCGTCGGCTTCGATGTCGAACGACGCGGTCTCACCACGCAGACGTTCCGGCACCAACTCCATCTGCAACTTGTTGTCGCGGATTTCAAAGATCACTTTCTCAAAGAACAGGTCCAGGATCTGCTCAGTGGTATAGTTCAGTGCACGCAGAATGATGGTTGCAGGCAGCTTACGACGACGGTCGATACGGACAAACAGGTTGTCTTTTGGATCGAATTCGAAGTCCAGCCATGAACCACGGTAAGGAATGATGCGTGCGTTATACAGTACTTTACCGGAAGAGTGCGTTTTACCTTTATCGCTGTCGAAGAAGACGCCCGGGCTACGGTGCAGCTGGGAAACGATAACACGCTCAGTACCGTTGATAACGAAAGTACCGTTGTCCGTCATGAGTGGAATTTCACCCATGTAGACTTCTTGTTCTTTAATGTCTTTTACGGTGCCTTCCGGCGCTTCGCGCTCGTAGATCACCAGACGCAGTTTTACGCGCAGCGGTGCGGAATAGGTCACGCCACGGATCTGACATTCCTGAACGTCAAACACCGGTTCGCCAAGGCGGTAGCTGACGTACTGCAGCTCGGAATTACCGCTGTAGCTCTGAATCGGGAACACGGAACGGAAGGCTGCTTCCAGGCCGTACTGCCCTTCAGGATCTTGCTCGATAAACTTCTGGAACGAGTCAAGCTGGATAGAAAGGAGATATGGAATGTCCAGAACTTGTGGACGTTTACCAAAATCCTTACGAATACGTTTTTTCTCGGTATAGGAGTAAACCATAGGGTTCCTCAGCTCGCTGACAAGTCGACCCATCTGTCCGACGAAGGGACAGTTTGTGCAACACCATTTTGTGGACCGGAAAATTGAATACTTTCCGCAATACCTGTTGCTATCACGCTTAAACCATTTCATTGCGATTTACACAGAGCGAGCACCCTGTCGCAGTATATTAAGTCGTCGATAGAAACAAGCATTGTCAGGACAACCAGCAGTCAAACAGTGTGAAATGCTGCTGATGCCTTACAGCGCAAAAAGGCTGGTGACTAAAAAGTCACCAGCCATCAGCCTAATTACTTAGGCTGCAACCAGAAAAGTTGGCTTATTTAACTTCAACTTCAGCGCCAGCTTCTTCCAGAGATTTTTTCAGTGCTTCTGCGTCGTCTTTGCTCACGCCTTCTTTCAGCGCAGCTGGAGCAGATTCTACCAGGTCTTTAGCTTCTTTCAGACCCAGGCCAGTTGCGCCACGTACTGCTTTGATTACAGCAACTTTGTTCGCGCCAGCAGCTTTCAGAATTACGTCGAATTCAGTTTTTTCTTCAGCAGCTTCAGCCGGGCCCGCAGCTACAGCTACAGCAGCAGCAGCAGAAACACCGAATTTTTCTTCCATTGCAGAAACCAGCTCTACAACGTCCATTACGGACATAGCTGCTACTGCTTCAATGATTTGATCTTTAGTGATAGACATTTAAATTGTTCCTGAAAATCAGAATAAGTTTATACGTAAGCAAATGCTTTATAAAGATAACTGCGATTAAGCAGCTTCTTTCGCATCGCGTACAGCAGCCAGAGTGCGAACCAGTTTGCCAGCCGCAGCTTCTTTCATGGTTGCCATCAGGCGTGCAATTGCTTCTTCGTAGGTCGGCAGGGTGGCCAGGCGATCGATTTGCGATGCCGGGATCAACTCACCTTCAAAGGCTGCAGCTTTGACCTCAAATTTTGCATTCGCTTTCGCGAACTCTTTGAACAGACGAGCAGCAGCGCCCGGGTGTTCCATAGAGTATGCAATCAGGGTCGGACCAACAAACGTGTCTTTCAGGCACTCGAACTGAGTACCTTCAACTACGCGACGCAGCAGGGTGTTACGAACAACACGCATGTATACGCCAGCTTCACGACCTGCTTTACGCAGTTCAGTCATTTTGTCTACAGTAACGCCACGGGAATCCGCAACTACTGCAGACAGCGCGCCTTTGGCTACTTCGCTGACTTCAGCAACAATCGCTTGTTTGTCTTGAAGATTTAAAGCCATTAGCTTTGCTCCTGGATGTTTGCCGGAACTCATGTTCCGGAACTCACTTCACTCGACCCAACGGGAAGAGCGTCTTAATACGGTGAGCAGAAACAAGCCAGAGTATTTAAAATAATCTTAGCGTTCTGTCACCGTCTACGCAGGGGATTAAGTTTCTTGCGAAACACCTGCGGTCTTCGACGGAGGCCTGGATAGGCCAGGCTCCAACGAACAATTCTTTTAGCCGCTAACTTTTGTTAGCAAACGTGGGGGTAAGATTGTAGACAAAATCACCGCCCACGTAAAGGCATTAGTTTGCAGCAGCGCTCAGGCCAGCCTGGTCAACTGCAACACCTGCACCCATGGTGGTGGAGATGCTAACTTTCTTGATGTACACGCCTTTCGCCTGAGTTGGTTTAGCTTTTTTCAGCGCAACCAGCAGAGCTTCCAGGTTTTCTTTCAGTTTGTCAGCGTCAAAGTCCACTTTACCGATGGTGGTGTGGATGATGCCGTTTTTGTCGTTACGGTAACGAACCTGACCTGCTTTAGCGTTCTTAACCGCTTCAGCAACGTTAGGAGTTACAGTACCCACTTTCGGGTTTGGCATCAGGCCGCGTGGACCCAGAACCTGGCCCAGCTGGCCAACAACGCGCATTGCATCTGGAGAAGCAATAACAACGTCAAAGTTCATTTCGCCTTTCTTGATCTGATCAGCCAGATCTTCCATACCTACCAGTTCAGCGCCGGCAGCTTTAGCCGCTTCAGCGTTTGCACCCTGAGCAAATACAGCTACGCGTACGGAACGGCCAGTACCGTGTGGCAGTACAGTTGCGCCACGAACGTTCTGATCGGATTTACGAGCGTCGATGCCCAGGTTGACGGCAACGTCAACGCTTTCAACGAACTTAGCAGTTGCCAGTTCTTTCAGCAGAGCGATAGCTTCGTTGATGTCGTACTGTTTGGTCGCATCAACTTTGTCACGGATCACGGACATGCGCTTGGTCAGTTTAGCCATTTCTTAGTCCTCCACTACCAGGCCCATGGAACGTGCAGTACCTTCAATGGAGCGAGTCATCGCTTCAATGTCGGAACCAGTCATGTCGGCAGCTTTGGTCTGCGCGATTTCCTGCAGCTGAGCGCGGGAAATTTTACCCACTTTGTCTTTGTTCGGCTTACCGGAACCAGACTTGATGCCCGCTGCTTTCTTCAGCAGAACTGCTGCTGGAGGGGTTTTGGTAACGAAAGTGAAAGAACGGTCAGCGTAAACAGTGATTACAACTGGGATTGGCAGACCTTTTTCCATGGATTCAGTTTTGGCGTTGAACGCTTTACAGAATTCCATGATGTTCACACCCTGCTGACCCAGAGCTGGACCAACTGGTGGACTTGGGTTCGCCATACCTGCTGCAACCTGCAGCTTGACGTAGGCTTGTACTTTCTTAGCCATTCTAAAATCCTCTGATTGGGTAATAACGCCTCGGAGAGGCTCCCCGTGAATAAAATTCGTTTTACGGGTCGGAACCCATAAAAACAAAAGGCGCGAAATTGTATTCCAATCTCGCGCCCTGTGCAACGATTAAATCGTCGCTTTTTTGATCGCTGCTTAGGCTTTTTCTACCTGAGCAAAGTCCAGCTCTACCGGGGTCGCACGACCAAAGATAGAAACGGAAACTTTCAGGCGGGACTTCTCGTAGTCCACTTCTTCGACGACGCCATTAAAGTCAGCAAACGGACCGTCGTTAACACGAACCATCTCACCCGGTTCAAACAGCGTTTTCGGACGCGGTTTATCACCCACCTGCTGGAGGCGGTTCATAATCGCATCAACTTCTTTGTCGCTGATTG
This sequence comes from Enterobacter sp. CM29, assembly GCF_013179605.1. Classification (NCBI taxonomy): domain Bacteria; kingdom Pseudomonadati; phylum Pseudomonadota; class Gammaproteobacteria; order Enterobacterales; family Enterobacteriaceae; genus Enterobacter; species Enterobacter sp. CM29. Next base: position 12,668 of record NZ_JABMCU010000121.1, read on the forward strand.
GCGCCGGACGGTCAGATGTGCCGCCGATAAAGCCCATCACGCGTGGTACGCTGCGCACCAGGTGCCAGCTCGCGTCGTTCATCACCATCTGAACCAGCACGTAACCCGGGAAGAATTTACGCTCGCTTTTGCGACGTTGGCCGCCACGGATCTCAACCACTTCTTCGGTCGGAACCATAACTTCGCCAAATAACTCTTCCATATTGTGTAATTTGATATGCTCACGCAGCGACGTAGCTACGCGGCCTTCAAAACCGGAAAACGCCTGAACGACGTACCAGCGCTTTTTAGGGGCTTCAGACATCTCAGAACCTCAGGCCAGTGATAAAGGATACCAGGCGAACCAGAATACCATCCAGTCCCCACAGGATCAGTGACATTACAGCGGTTACCGCCGCTACAATCAGCGTGGTGTGCAATGTTTCCTGGCGAGTCGGCCAAATGACCTTGCGGACTTCGGTACGCGCTTCGCGGGCAAACGCAACGGTCGCTTTGCCTTTCGTCGTTAACAGCGCGACACCACCCGCCGCAGCAATCAGAATTACCACTGCAAGCGCGCGTAGCGGCAGCATCATGTCACGATAAAGATAGTTGCCGACAATCGCCACAATCAGCAGCACGGCTACAACTACCCATTTCATCGCTTCCAGGCCGCGCCCGCTCCCTTGAGCTTCGGTATTCGCACTCATAAACCAACCTGTCAGAAGTATTCTACAAACATTTTCACCCCGCGAGTGCGAGGCAAACCAATCGAAATGCTATTCGCTTTTCGTATTATACGCTCTCCGCAGAGCCTGTCTCAGCAATGATTATGACAAAATTAATCACTGATGAGCCAGGTTCTGATGTGAAAGCGTGCAAAAAGGGCATCAAATGATGCCCTTTTATTGCGCATTGCGTCAAATGTTATCAGCGATTAGCCGAGAACTTTAGCAACAACGCCCGCGCCAACGGTACGGCCGCCTTCACGGATTGCGAAACGCAGACCGTCGTCCATCGCGATTGGGTGGATCAGAGTCACAACCATCTTGATGTTGTCGCCTGGCATTA
>NZ_JABMCU010000122.1:0-13652 GCF_013179605.1 Enterobacter sp. CM29
TGACCGTGCTCCGAATTATGGGTATTATAAGGAACAAACAATCCACACACGTGTTTACATGGAATCTTCGATGTTAAAAATCTTTAATACAATGACGCGCCAAAAAGAGGAATTTAAACCTATCCATGCCGGGGAAGTCGGCATGTACGTGTGTGGTATTACGGTTTACGATCTCTGTCATATCGGCCATGGCCGTACCTTTGTCGCGTTCGACGTGGTGTCCCGCTACCTGCGCTTCCTGGGCTATAACCTGAAGTATGTGCGCAACATCACCGACATCGACGACAAAATCATTAAACGTGCTAATGAAAATGGCGAAAGCTTTGTCGCGCTGGTGGATCGCATGATCGCCGAAATGCACAAGGATTTTGATGCCTTGAATATTCTGCGCCCGGATAGCGAGCCGCGTGCGACCCACCATATTCATGAAATCATTGAGATCACCCAAAAGCTGATCGAGCGCGGTCACGCCTATGTGGCGGACAACGGCGACGTGATGTTCTCGGTGCCGACGGACCCAACCTACGGTGCGCTTTCCCGCCAGGATCTGGACCAGCTCCAGGCCGGTGCACGCGTGGACGTGGTTGACGTGAAGCGTAATCCGATGGACTTCGTGCTGTGGAAGATGTCCAAAGCGGGCGAACCGAGCTGGCCATCCCCGTGGGGCGAAGGGCGTCCGGGCTGGCACATTGAATGTTCCGCGATGAACTGCAAACAGCTGGGCAACCATTTCGACATCCACGGCGGCGGTTCGGATCTGATGTTCCCGCACCACGAAAACGAAATCGCGCAGTCCACCTGTGCTCACGGCGGCGAGTACGTGAACTACTGGATGCACTCCGGGATGGTGATGGTTGACCGCGAGAAGATGTCGAAATCGCTGGGTAACTTTTTCACCGTGCGCGACGTGCTGAAGTATTACGACGCGGAAACCGTGCGCTACTTCCTGATGTCCGGCCACTATCGCAGCCAGCTGAACTACAGCGAAGAGAACCTGAAGCAGGCGCGCGCTGCGCTGGAGCGTCTGTATACCGCACTGCGCGGCACCGACAGGTCTGTTCCGGCCGCTGGCGGCGAGGCGTTCGAAGCCCGCTTCGTTGAGGTCATGAACGACGACTTCAACACGCCGGAAGCCTACTCCGTGCTGTTCGACATGGCGCGTGAGGTGAATCGCCTGAAGTCAGAAGATATGGCGGCGGCGAATGCGCTGGCGTCGCATCTGCGTAAGCTCTCTTCCGTGCTCGGCCTGCTGGAGCAGGAGCCGGACGTGTTCCTGCAAAGCGGCGCGCAGGCGGACGACGGTGAAGTAGCGGAAATTGAAGCACTGATTAAAGCGCGTCTGGAAGCGCGTCAGGCGAAAGACTGGGCGGCGGCGGATGCGGCGCGTAACCGTCTGACCGAGATGGGTATTATTCTGGAAGACGGCCCGCAGGGCACCACCTGGCGTCGTAAGTAAGTCCGTAATGCCCGGTGGCGCTTACGCTTACCGGGCCTACAGGTGAAAGTAGGCCGGGTAAGGCGCAGCCGCCACCCGGTTTTTTTTTACCTTCTCTTCTTCCACCATAATACTCCCATCAGCACGATTCCCGGCAGCCACACCCACAGCAGTTCCGAGATAATCACCTGATGCCCGTACGGCGTGGTATAGCGCGACAGTGCAAACGGCGCGACCTTAATCACCTGCCACGGCGCAAAGAAGCGCTCATCTGACCAGGGCCACAGCCAGCCGACGCCTTTCCCGCCGGTGGTAATCGAATCCAGCAGGCTGTGCGACAGCAGCGACACGGTTAAAAACAGCCAGCAGCGCGACAGGCTGGCCCGGAACCATCGACGCCCAGCCAGCACGCAAAGTATGGGCACTACAAAGGCAAACAGCAGCGAATGAGTGAAACCGCGGTGGCCGAAAATATTCCCGTAGGCGACACCGAATTTAAACGCCAGTATGTCAGCGTCAGGCAGCATGGCGAGGACGATCCCGGCAAACAGCAGGCGGGGTGGGATGACTTTGGTTCCGAGCCCTAAGCCCAGACACAGAGGTACGGCAGCGTGGGTGATAACGGTAGGCATTACATTTATCCATGGCAAATCATGGAAATATAGCAGTCATCTCGCGCTATAAGACCCATGCTAAATTCTGAATTTACGCCGATTCCCGCGCGATAAGCTGGCCGGAGAGGGTAATACGCTGCGTTTGCAGATCCGGCTCCTTCAGCCTGCGGATCATCAGCCCTGCCGCCTGGCGGCCGGTCTCTTCACTGGCAGACGAAACGTAAGTCAGTGACGGCGACGTGAGGTTTACGTGAAGCATATCTTCAAAGCCGATCAGCGCCACCTGCTGAGTCAGGAAAACATCTTTGCCCACCGTGCGCCCCACCTGGTGAATGCCGGAGATCGAACCGATCATCGCGTCCGGCGAATGGCAGAGCAGGGCGGTAATCGTGTTGTTCTTCTCCAGCAGCTGGCGAGTCGCCATGGCCGCCGCCTGCGTATCATCGGTGCAGGCGGGAGAATATTCCTCACGCCAGACCAGGCCGTTCTGCGTCATCGCGCTGCGAAAACCGAGCAGGCGCTGCTCGCGAATACGGCACCCGTCGCGCCCGCCAATGTAGGCGATGGTGCGGTGCCCGCGCTCGATAAGATAACGCGCGGCCAGGTTCGCCGCCTGGCGGTTATCGCGCATCACCAGGTTGCATTTCTCTTCCAGCAACGACTGCGAAACCGCCACAAGCGGCAGCGGGCATTGGCGAATGTGTTCCGGGAGAGAGGCGGCGCGGGTGTCCGACGCCAGATAGATGACGCCCGCCACGCCCTGCTGCTTAAATGAGAGCAGGGTACGCTCAAGATGTTCGTCGTCGTTCAGCGGCTGACCGAGAAAAACCATATAACCCTGTTTCTCCAGCTCCTGAACGATGCTCGCCATCACTTTGATGGAAAAGCTGTCGCTGAAGTCCCGCAGGATCAGGCCGATTAAATTGGAGGTGTTGGCGCGAAGGTTGGCAGCGGCGACGTTATGAACATAGCCCAGCGTTGTGATGGCGGCATTGACCTTCCCGATCGTCGCCTCTGAGATTTTCCCTTTCTGGCGCAGCACCAGCGACACGGTAGAAACCGACACGCCCGCATGCTTTGCAACATCAATAATGCTGACTTTCTTCAAAACCGCTCCCTGAAATTTACCGATTATCAGCCAGATAAGAGGCGTACCCCAGCGTACAGGAGACGCCTCCTTCAGGCATCTTATTATTTGCCAATCATCGTGGACATGGTCTGGGCGATAAACTGTGCTCTGGCCCCGAAAATCACCTGTATCCCGTTGTCGCCAACAAACACCACGCCGCGCGCGCCCAGCCCGTTCAGCCCGTCCCGGTCCACCGCTTCGCTCTTCGCCACTTCCAGACGCAAACGCGTGATGCAGGAGCCGACAGAATCAATGTTCTGCGCACCGCCCAGCAGGCCGATGATTTCGGTGGCAAGTTCGGAATCGGACTTGTCATTCGCACTGGCGGTCACTTCGGTGCGGCCCGGCGTTTTCACGTCGAAACGGCGGATCACGAAGCGGAAGGTGAAATAGTAAATCAAGGCCATTGGGATACCGATGATAATGGCGCTCAGGAAGTTGGTCTGATAGCCGTTAAACGACGGCAGGATCCCGAACGACAGGTAGTCGATAAAGCCCGCCGAGAACGACTTGGCGATGTGCGCATGCAGCAGGTACATGGTCATGTACGCCAGGCCCGCCATGATGGCGTTGAAGACGTAAAGGATCGGCGCCACGAAGATAAAGGTGAACTCTACCGGCTCGGTGATGCCCGTCAGGAAGCAGGTGAGGGCGGCGGAGAAGAGAATACCGGCCGCGATTTTCTTATTCTTCGTGTGCGCTTCATGGTACATCGCAAGGCACGCCGCAGGCAGCGCGAACAGCATCAGCGGGAACTCGCCCTGCATGAATTTCCCGGCGTTCTGGTAGGTATCGCTGCTGAAGGATTTCACCCCCTCTTCGAGCATCTTGAACCAGATGGTCTGGTCGCCGTGGATCACCTGACCCGCCTGGGTAGTGTAATCCCCGAACGAATACCAGAAGGAGGGATACCAGATGTGGTGCAGACCGAGCGGGATCAACGCGCGCTCCACCAGCCCGAAGATAAAGGTCGAGGCCGCCTGGTTATCGCCGTTCACCACTACGGACAGGGCGTCGATCCCGGACTGAATATGCTGCCACACGTACGGCAGCAGCAGGCCGAGCAGGAACGACAGAAATGCCGTCGCAATCGCCACAAAACGCTTCCCGGAGAAGAAGCCGAGGAATTCCGGCAGCTGCATGGTGTGGAAGCGGTTGTAGCACCAGGCCGCGAGAATACCGCAGATCAGGCCGCCAAAGACGCCCATCTGCAACGTCGGAATGCCGACGACCATGGCGTATTTCCCGCCCTGGGAGGCCATTTCCGGCGTAATGCTCAGCACGGTGCTGATGGTGATGTTGGTGACAAACACCGAGACCGCCGCAGAGAGTGCCGCAATGCCGGATTCCGAAGCCAGACCGACGGCAGAGCCGATGGCGAACAGCATCGGCAGGTTATCAAAGATAACCCCGCCGGCGTTCATCATCAGCGGCAGGTGGAACTTATCGCCGAAGGCCAGCAGCAGGCCCGCAGCGGGAAGCAGTGAAATTGGCAGCATTAAGGCGCGACCAATCATCGATAACTTAGACAGCGATTTAACAAACCCTGATATCAGACTCATGCTGATTTCCCCCGAGTAGCGCTTTTTCGCGCTGTTATTGTAAGTAGAACGTTTTAGTAGAACGTTCTACTTATCGTGGGGAAAGTCTGAAAATCGCGCAACATAATTTTCACGTTTCGCCAGAGGGAATAGTGATTATTTGAAGTTGATCGATAATTAACCGTGATGGGTGTGAGGGGATGTTTATCCCCTCTCCCTGTGGGAGAGGGTTAGGGTGAGGGCATCAGACAGCTCAGGCCGTCACGGTCACGCTCTGACCTGCAAAGCTCACGGTCTGGCCCGCGACAATTTTGCAGCGCTTGCGGGTTTCCACCGTGCCGTCTACTTTTACCTGCCCGTCGGCGATGACGATTTTCGCCTGCGCACCGCTTTCGCTCCAGTCTTCCAGCTTCAGCAGATCGCACAGCTCAACGTGCGGATGTTTACCTAAAGAAAAAGTTGCCATGATTACGCGTCCTCTACGTCGTGATACTCCTCGCACGCCTGCAAGGTATTCTGAATCAGTGTTGCTACCGTCATCGGGCCTACGCCGCCCGGGACCGGAGTAATATAGGAGGCTCGGGCTGCGGCATCTTCATACACCACGTCGCCAACCACTTTGCCGTTTTCCAGACGGTTAATACCCACGTCCACGACGATTGCGCCCTCTTTGATCCACTCGCCCGGAATAAAGCCCGGCTTGCCGACCGCAACGATCAGCAGATCGGCGTTTTCGACGTGATGACGCAGGTTTTTGGTGAAGCGGTGGGTGACGGTGGTGGTGCAGCCCGCCAGCAGCAGCTCCATGCTCATCGGGCGGCCCACGATGTTGGAGGCGCCAATCACCACGGCGTTCAGGCCATAGGTGTCGATGTTATAACGCTCCAGCAGCGTCACGATGCCGCGCGGGGTGCACGGACGCAGGCGCGGCGCGCGCTGGCACAGGCGGCCCACGTTATACGGATGGAAACCGTCAACGTCTTTGTCCGGCGCGATACGCTCCAGCACCTTCACGTTGTCGATGCCCGCAGGCAGCGGCAGCTGAACCAGGATGCCATCGATCTCTTTATCGGCATTCAGGGTGTCAATCAGTTCCAGCAGTTCTGCTTCGCTGGTGGTTTCCGGCAGATCGTAAGAGCGGGAGACGAACCCCACCTCTTCACACGCTTTGCGTTTGCTGCCGACATAAATTTGCGAAGCCGGGTTGCTGCCAACCAGCACAACGGCCAGCCCTGGGGCGCGTTTTCCGGCGGCTATACGCGCCTTCACTTTTTCCGCAACCTCAGAGCGCACCTGCTGCGCAATCGTTTTACCGTCAATAATCTTTGCTGCCATCAGAGAGAAGATTCCGTCTGTAACGTTAGAAAGGGGGGATTGCCTGTATTTTGTCAGAAGCGAGCGCCGCTGTCAGTCACCCTTTACGAGATTTCATCGATGGCCCGCAAAACCCCTTCTCAGTGCATGGTCAATTTCTTAGAGGCGATTAGGATGTGACCTGGCAAAATGGCAGCGTTTTGACATATTACAAAATAGATTCCTGAGCTACTTTGTCCTCTCCGAAATAAGCCTTCAATTTTTTAATTGAACGTATTTCTTATTCCCGAATATGCGCGGGAAGGGTTATTTACATTTTAAAGGAATAGACATGAAACTCAGCAACATTGCTTCTACTGTTATTGCAACTCTGGCCCTGGTCGCGGGTGCTGCTCACGCAGAAGATCCGGTAGCACCTGTATCTGTAAATGGTGGTACGGTGCATTTTAAAGGTGAATTAGTGAATGCCGCGTGTTCAGTGAATACTGACTCTTCAGAGCAGACGGTTAATCTCGGCCAGTACCGTACCGCGAAATTCACTAAAGTGGGTGACACCACCTCCAATATTCCCTTCACCATCGAACTGAACGACTGCGATCCTGCGGTAGCGAAAACCGCTGCTGTCGCGTTTACCGGCCAGATCGACGCCACCGACAAAACGCTGCTGGCGGTAAGCTCCGGTAACAACGACAACTCCGCGAAGGGCGTAGGCATTGAGATCCTCGACAGCAAATCCTCCACGCTGACCCCGGACGGTGCAACCTTCTCTGCGGCGCAGAACCTGATTGAAGGGACTAACACCCTGAACTTCACCGCGCGCTATAAAGCCACGGCGGCGACCACCGCGCCAGGCCAGGCAAACGCGGACGCAACATTCGTAATGAAATACGAGTAATGCCTGAGTACAGGGATGTGGCTGGCCTCAGGGAAGAGGTCTTTTGATCGCCTATACCGGGAGCGAAGGATGACAAGGACTGGGATACTGCTGTGTGCCCTTGCGATTGCCTCAGCAGTAAACGCACATACCGTTGTCATAGACGGCGGCAAAGTACACCTCAGGGGAGAGCTGGTTAACGGCGGCTGCGCCGTGGCCCCGGACAGCCAGAATATGCGCGTGGATATGGGGCAATACCGCACAAACGCCTTTTCCGGCGTCGGCAGCTTTTCCACGGTTAATGTGCCTTTCACCGTACGTCTGCTGGATTGCAGTGTGGACGTCTCCCGCACCGTGGGGATCCAGTTCCAGGGAGTGACACCGGCAGAAGACCCGCAGGTTTTCCTGGCGACATCGCGGCCGGGGGAAAATGCAGTCAGCAGCGGTGTCGGACTGGCGCTTTTTGACGAACAGCAACGTCAGATCATCCCGAACGCGACGGCAGTGAGCTGGTTACCCATTAACACCCGCGAGCTGGTATTTCATTTCAGCGCCCGCTACCGCGCTATTTCCGAACACCTTGTACCAGGCACTATTCAGTCGAATGTCTGGTTTACGTTGATTTATCCCTGACGCCTGCGAACTAATTATTAAAGGTACGGTTGTGATGAACACCCTGATTAAACCTGGACTGTTTTTAACTTTTATTTTGATGATGGTTTCTGCCAGCGCGAATGCATCCGGCGGAATTGCGCTGGGCGCGACGCGCGTTATTTATCCGGCCGATGCAAAACAAACGTCGCTGGCGATCACCAACAGCAATAAACAAGAGCGCTATTTAATTAACGCGTGGATAGAAAATGCCAACGGGCAAAAGGAAAAAACCTTTGCCGTCACGCCGCCGCTGTTTGTCAGCGAGCCGGCCAGCGAAAACACCCTGCGCATTATCTACGCAGGCCCGGCGCTGCCTGCCGATCGCGAATCACTCTTTTACATGAACGTCAAAGCGATTCCCTCCGTCAGCAAAAAACATCAGGACGGCAACAACGTCCTGCAACTGGCTATTCTGTCACGCATCAAGCTGTTTGTTCGCCCGGCTAACCTGGCGATGCCGCCGGAAGAGGCGCTCTCACAGCTGCGTTTTGAGCGCGTCGGCAACCATCTTAAGGTGAGCAATGCCTCGCCGTATTACGTCACGCTGGTCAATCTGAAGCTCGGCGGTCAGACGCTGGAGAACCTGATGGTTGCCCCTAAAAGCTCGGCGCAGCAGGTGCTGCCTGCCGCAGCGAGCGGCACGCTCTCCTGGCAGAGTGTGAATGACTACGGTGCCATTACGCCGGCGCGTAGCGTCAGCCTGTGAGCAGAGACAGGGCGATGAACACTCAATGGCGTTACTGCCCGGTTGCGCTGGCACTGATGGCAACGCTCTGGCCACACGCTGGCTGGGGTGAAAGCTACTTTAACCCGGCGTTTCTCTCCGATGACGCGGCGAACGTGGCGGATTTGTCGCGTTTTGAGAAAGGCCACCAGCAGGCACCGGGCGTCTATCGCGTCGATATCTGGCGTAACGATGAGTTTATCGGCACCCAGGACGTGCGGTTTGAGCAAGCCGACAACACGCCGCCGGTCGCGGGCGGTTTGTCGCCGTGCATTACGCGCGCGATGCTCGATCGCTTTGGCGTCAATATCGCCGCCTTCCCGGAACTGAGCAACGTGCAGGGCGAGACCTGCGTTCCGCTCACCACGGCTATTCCGGGCAGCGAAACGGCGTTCAACTTCGCCTCGTTGCGCCTTAACGTCAGTCTGCCTCAGGTGGCGATGCAAAACAGCGCCCGCGGGTATATTCCGCCTGAACAGTGGGATGAAGGCATCCCCGCCGCGCTGCTGAACTACAGCTTTACCGGCAACCGCGGCAGCGACGACGACAGCTACTATCTGAACCTGCAAAGCGGGTTGAACTATGGCGCCTGGCGATTACGCAATAACGGCGCGTGGCGTTATACCGAAAGCAACGGCCAGCGGCACAGCAGCTGGCAAAATATTGGCACCTGGGCGCAGCGTACGGTCATTCCGCTAAAAAGCGAGCTGGTGCTCGGCGACAGCAACACCGGTAACGATGTCTTCGACAGCGTCGGTTTTCGCGGTGGTCGGCTCTATTCGTCCGACAGCATGTATCCGGACAGCCTGCAAGGCTACGCGCCTACCGTACGCGGAATCGCCCGCACCCCTGCCAAAGTGGTGATCCGCCAGAACGGATACGTGATTTACCAGAGCTATGTGCAGCCGGGGGCTTTTGCGATAACTGACCTTAACCCGACCTCCTCAAGCGGTGACCTGGAGGTGACGGTGGAAGAGAAGGACGGCAGCCAGCAGCGCTACACCGTCCCGTATTCCACCGTTCCGTTGCTTCAGCGTGAAGGACGCTGGAAATACGATCTGGTGGCAGGGGACTATCGCAGCGGCAACAGCGAGCAGGACACGCCGTTCTTTACTCAGGGTACGATGATTGCGGGTCTTGCCGACGGCTACACGCTGTACGGCGGAACGCAGCTGGCCTCGCGCTATACCGCCATCGCCATTGGCGCGGGTAAAAACCTCGGTGACTGGGGGGCGGTGTCACTTGACCTCACCCATGCCCGCAGCCAGCTTGCCGATGACAGCCGCCATGAAGGGCAGTCCCTGCGGTTCCTGTACGCAAAATCCCTTAACGGATTCGGCACCAACTTCCAGCTGCTGGGCTATCGCTACTCGACCAAAGGCTTCTACACCCTCGACGATGTGGCCTGGCGCACAATGGAAGGCTACCAGTATGGCGACGATCAGGACGATGACGGCGTGCCGGACGTGCAGAGCTATCACAACCTGACGCTGAATAAAAAAGGACGTTTCCAGCTCAATATCTCCCAGTCTCTTGGCGATTACGGCTCGGTGTACGTGTCGGGCAGCCAGCAAAGTTACTGGGGCACCAGCGAGTCCAACGTCTGGTATCAGCTCGGCTACGCAGGCGGGGTGAAAGGGGTCAGCTACGCCTTATCCTGGTCATGGAACAAGGCCGTCGGCATTGAAGGAACTGACCGGATCGCCTCGTTTAACGTCTCCGTCCCGTTCAGCCTGTTCACCCGTCACGGCTACCGTCGCGATAACGCGATCGACCGGGCCTATGCCACGGCCTCAGCCAGCCGCAACAGCGACGGTGATACCAGCTGGCAGACCGGGATCAGCGGAACGCTGCTCCAGGATCGTAACCTGAACTACAGCGTCACGCAGGGTCACACCAGCAATAACGGTGCCAGCGGCAGCGCCAGCGCCAACTGGCAGGCAACGTACGGTACGCTGGGTGTGGGCTACAACTACACGCGGGATCAGCACGACCTCAACTGGCAGCTCTCCGGCGGCGTGGTAGGGCATTCAGACGGCATCACATTCAGTCAGCCGCTGGGCGATACCAACGTCTTGATCAAAGCGCCGGGCGCGTCAGGCGTGAGCGTCGAAAACCAGACCGGCGTCAAAACAGACTGGCGTGGCTATGCGGTGATGCCGTACGCCACGGTGTACCGTTACAACCGCGTGGCGCTCGACACTAACACCATGAGCAACAACACCGACATTGAAAATAACGTTTCCAGCGTCGTGCCGACGAACGGTGCGCTGGTGCGCGCCAGTTTTGACACCCGCATCGGCGTGCGTGCGTTGCTCACCGTGAAGCGTGATAACCAGCCTGTGCCGTTTGGGGCGGTGGTGCGTGAGACGCAGAGCGGCGTAACCAGCATGGTGGGAGATGACGGTCAGATTTACCTGAGCGGGCTGCCGCTGAGCGGGGAACTGCTGATTCAGTGGGGAGACGGGAAGCAGTCCCAGTGTCGTGCGCCCTACAGCCTGCCAGAACAGAGCCTGCAACAGGCGATCACACTTAAGGGGATCCGCTGTGAATAAAATCCATTATCTGGGGCTATCCCTTCTGGCATTTTTGCCGCTATCTGAGGCGTTCGCCACCGTCTGCGTCAATGAAAATGGCGTGCCGACGGAGGTGTATTACGACCTGACGGATAAATTCAACAGCTCCAATAACCAGGTGGGGCAGATTGTTACACTCAGCGAGAAGTCCCAGTGGGTGGGCGTCAACGCCGTCTGCCCTAAGGGAACGTCCGGGAACACCACCAAGCGTAGCTATGTGACCGAATTCCCGGTCACAGGCACCAGCGATGGCTACCAGTATCTGAAGCTAAACGACTATCTGGACGGGGCGATGAAAATCACCGACAGCTACGCTGGCACGTTCTATCCACCCAGAAAGTACATTCAGATGGGGAGCCATCCGAACGTGTCTAAAAACAAACCGTTTGGTGTACAGGATTCCAGCCTCGTCTTTCGGCTTAAGGTGACCCGACGCTTTATCAATATGGTGGTGATCCCCCGGGCAATCATGTTCCGGGTTTACGTCACCACGACCTCCACGGATCCGCTCACCACGCCGGTTTATACCATCAGCTACAGCGGGACCATTCAGGTGCCTCAGAGCTGTGAGATTAATGCCGGAAATGTGGTGGAGTTCGATTTCGGAGACATCGGCGCCTCACTGTTCAGTAAAGCGGGCATCGGAAATAAGCCGGAGGGGATCTCAGCGCAAAGCAAAACCATCGGCATAAAATGCACCAACGTCGAGGCGAACGCCATGCTCACAATGCGTGTTGAAGCGGAGAAGGTTTCAGGCAGTACGCTGGTCTCTGATAACGCGGATGTGGGTTTTGTGATTGCCAACAGTAATGGTGTGCCGCTGACGCCGAACAACCTGACCAGCAAAATCCCGTTCCGTCTGGACGATAGCGCACAGGCACAGGTGGGGATCCGCGCGTGGCCTGTCAGCGTGACCGGTAAAAAACCTGCCGAGGGGCGTTTTACCTCTCGCGGCTATTTACGCGTCGACTATGACTAAGGAGCAGGTATGCGAAACGGAATGCGGTATTTAGCCGTCGCGCTCTTTGCGCTTTGCTCCCCTGCGCACGCAGAGACGGCGCTTGGGGAAATTAACATTCAGCTCTATGGCAATATCGTGGATTTTACCTGCGTCGCAGAGGGGGACGACAGCAATAAAACCGTCACGCTCGGCACCTGGCCCACGAAACAGCTCCGCACAACGGGAAGCCGGACGCAGCCTGTACCGTTCACCCTGAAGCTGACCGGATGCCCGCCGGGGGCGGCTTCGATCACATTTACGGGGAAGATGGACGGGCATGATAACAGCCTGCTGGCGCTGAATGATGCCAGCGCGGCCAGTAACGTGGCCGTGGAGATCCTCGACCGGGATAAAACGCGCCTCGCGTTGCAGCAGGCCAGCCAGACGGTGTCAGTGGATGCGCAGGGAAATGCCGAACTGTCGTTTTATGCCAATTATATCGCCACGGCGGATAACCCGCAGCCGGGCCGGGCTGATGCCGATGCAACTTTCATGATTAATTATAATTAATCGTATCCCCTCTCCCTGTAACGGTTATATGTTGCAGGGAGAGGGAAGGATTACAGTAATTCGTGCGCTTTCGCGTAATCAATTAATTCAACGATACTTTGTACGCCCAGCTTGGAAAAGATATTAGACTTATGGGCGCTAATTGTTTTGTTGCTAAGTAATAATTGATCCGCAATCTCCTTATTAGATAATCCGTTCGCCAGATATCGCAGAACCGTCACTTCACGATTCGATAATGGCATATCCACAGCGGCGCCTGTCCGGGAGCCTATATGGTTTATAAAACTCAATGTTTCTGACGGGAAAAAAGAATAGCCCGTCAGTATCATTTCCACCGCGTTATAAATTTCCCCCAGATCTTTCCGCTTACTGACAAAACCATTTGCCCCGGCGCGGATGGCGCGCCCTGCGTAGAAGGCTTCAGATTTCGAAGAGAGGAAGAGAATCTTAATATCTTTATTTAAGTTTCTGATTCTTTTCAATAATACGAAGCCATCCGTGCCTGTCATTTCGATATCGAGAATGACCAGGTCGATGGGGTGGTTACGTATACAGTCAAGCACTTCGTGGCTGTCGCCTGACTTCAGTTTGACCTGGATGTTTTTATTTTTCTGTAGCAGGACTTCTATCGACATTCTGACGATAGGGTGTTCGTCCATAATGATAACGGATGCCGGTTTCATTTTTTATGCCTCAGATTGTTAAAAGCGTTATGCTGAGTTTTGTTAAAACTCTCGAAAAGCCGGAAGGATAATTACGCAGATCCTTGTACGGTAGATCCCTGGGAAGAGCGAAAGCATCCTTGTTTACGTAGTGGTGATATCAATGCCTGAGCGCAGTTATCTCATAAGGCTGTTATGGCAAAATGATTTTTCTTATTCGCGTGTCAAACACGTCTTATTATACCGTTTAAGTATTGTCCGAAAAGCCTGTAAATTAATGTCCATATATTGATGATTATTATCTTCTGTATCTGAATCGCTAACTTTTTAAAATTAGCAAAAATGTCCTGATATTGCATTTACCACACAGTTTCATCTTTATGTAATAACAAAAAATAAACGATCTTACTGTATGTTGATCAAATGTTAACAATACGCAGGTCGTGACAAAGTGTTTTCCGCCTGTCCGCTACCTCTGATGTCCGCTCTTTAGCGCGTCATCGCCTCATTTCTAACACCTCAGGCCAGGAGGATGATCTCTTCGTCAAAACAGCACTATCTGCTGTTTTCTTCACCTCTCATCGCTTTTATTTACAGATAAATCGCTTGTTTTTACACC
>NZ_JABMCU010000123.1:0-13647 GCF_013179605.1 Enterobacter sp. CM29
ACCGGGCCACGACGCCAGTACGCGCCTTTATAGAAGAACTGCCAGATATCTTCGATGCGGTGCGCATCGCGGCCAATCAGCTGAGGGCACAGGTGATCTTTCAGGTAGGAGGCAACGGAAAGTTCACGTCCGTTAAGCGTGGCATCACCCAGACCGACAATGCCCTCATCGGTGGTGATTTTAAGGGTGACAAAGTTACGCCCTGGGCAGGTGACAAATACTTCAGCCCCGACAATCTTCATAATCCATTTCCTTACATCGCTCGTTGTGATGCAGGAAATTTACGCAACTACACTACTACCATACAAGTATAACGATCGAAAAATCAGTGGGCGATCACACTATGAGGACGACTATGCGCGTCCCCAGCCAGCCACGATGATCAACATGCCGCACAGGGCAACCAGCGCGCCTGCCCAGTCATACAGGCTTAGCCTGATGCCATCGACAAAGCGCAGCCACAGCAGCGCAGTACAGACGTACACTCCGCCGTAGGCCGCATAAACCCGCCCGCTAGCGGCCGGATGCAGGGTGAGCAGCCAGACGAAAAGGACCAGGGACACACCCGCCGGGATCAGCAGCAGCGCGGAAGCGCCCCGCTTTAGCCAGAGCCACGGCAAAAAGCATCCGATGATTTCACACAGCGCGGTCGCGAAAAAAAGCAGCGTCGTTTTGAACATTTTTCTCGTTTCGTGAGGATTGATTTAGACATCATACGCGATAATGCTCTCATCGTTCCCATACCTGCCGCGCGGGTATGACACCCTTTCGGATTGGTGTAGAATCCAACGGGGTAATCCGATTGTCTGCACCCGTTTAAAGGAAACGCTATGACTACATTAAGCAAACGCCTTTGTCTGACAGCCGCACTGGCGCTGTCCTCGTTCGCCTTCGCCGCAACGGCATCAGCCGAAACCAGCAAACTCATCATTGAGTCTGGTGACAGCGCGCAAAGCCGCCAGAACGCCGCCATGGACAAAGAACAATGGAATGACACCCGCAGCCTGCGTCAGAAAGTGAATAAGCGCGTGGAAAAAGAGTGGGATAAAGAAGACGTCGCGTTTGATGCCCGCGACAAATGCCAGCAAAGTGCCAACGTCAACGCTTACTGGGAGCCTAACACCCTGCGCTGTCTGGATCGTCGCACTGGCCGCACGGTAGCACCGTAATGTCGACGCCGTGTGACGTTAAGCTCCGTCCGCTGGAGCGCGAAGATTTACGCTTTGTCCACCAGCTCGACAACAATGCCAGCGTGATGCGCTACTGGTTTGAAGAGCCTTACGAGGCCTTCGTCGAGCTGTCCGATCTCTACGATAAGCATATCCACGATCAGAGTGAACGCCGGTTTGTGGTGGAGTGCGAAGGTGAGAAAGCCGGGCTGGTTGAGCTGGTTGAGATCAACCATGTTCACCGTCGGGCGGAATTTCAGATCATTATTTCACCGGAGCACCAGGGGAAAGGTCTTGCGTCGCGGGCGGCAAAGCTGGCGATGGATTATGGGTTTAACGTCCTGAATCTCTACAAGCTTTACCTTATCGTCGACAAAGAGAACGAAAAAGCGATTCATATCTACCGTAAGCTCGGCTTTATGGTGGAAGGTGAACTGATCCATGAGTTCTTTATTAATGGCGAATACCGTAACACCATCCGCATGTGCATTTTCCAGCATCAGCATCTGGCCGGGCATAAATCCTCCTCCGCCAACCTGCTTAAACCCACCGCGCAGTAACCTGCGCGGTTTTATTCTTAATAATATTCAATGCTGTTTTTGATGGTGTACTTGCGCTCAATGGCAGGTTTAACGCTGTCATCGACGATAACCAGCTCGCAGCTCACCGGGTTGTTGTGGCGATCGTAATCGCAACTCTGCTTTACATTGCCCATCGGTTTATCGTTCAACAGGCTTACCGCCGTATAATCCATGCGCTTACGCAGATCTTTCGACGGCATCGATTTGACCGATAAACGCTGGTCGCCGGAGACCGTGGTTTTACCGAGCGGGTAGCCGTCGGTATCATACTGGTACTTCACTTCCATCTCTTTGCTGTGCGCGGCAACCACAAACCCGTTATCGTCGGTGTCCCACGTCAGGCCGGCAGACGGCAGTTCCGCCAGCTGACATTTTCCCTGCAACTTCACCTTCTGCTGCTGGGTTTCCGCATCGACGTAGTAGTTAGCATCCAGCACCAGCGCAACGCCCGTGTTTGCCTCCAGATCGTGCAGTTCAAGGGTATCGAAACACCCCTCCGACGACATCGTTCCGGTCACGCGTTTAGAGACTTCACCCTTATCGTTCAACAGCGTCTGGGTAAAATCTTTCACCGGCCCGCGCAGAGGGTCAAAGTCAAACTCGTTCGAAAAGCTCGCCATCTCCGGCGTAAATGACAGCGGCGCGGTGTTGTTGTCGCATCCCACCAGTACCGTTGCCAGTAGCGTTATCGCTGCGTATTTATTCACATCATTTACCGTTCAGAGAGAGATACAATCATATTAGCAAATACAGCAACTTACATAACAGCACTTCATTTGACTCTTTACGCTGTATAAATCCGTCATTTGCATTGACGAGACCTGCCAAAGTGGCTACTTTGGGCGCGGAAAATTCCACATTATTATAAAATTAGATTCTTAAATTTTCGGGTTAACATCATGATTTACGACTGTTTTTTGTACTATGACGAAGATATGTTGCTCGACATCAGATTACATACGCTCGCTGATGTCGTTGACCGTTTTGTCATTGTAGAAGCAACACACTCTTTTACGGGCATACCGCGAGAATTACATTTCGATATTACGAAGTTTGGCAAATTCAGAGACAAAATTATTTACGTGCCTTTTGACGCGCAGCCTATTTTAAACAGTGCTGACAATAACCAGGTTGATGCCTGGGCAAATGAAGCAGCGCTTCGCAACTCCATTATGAATGGGTTAAAAGACGCGGCAGACGACGATCTGATTCTGGTGTCAGACGTTGATGAAATTTTCTCTCCCGAGACGGTCAGGGCCATTAATCCACGCGCGCTCTGCACGACTATTCATCAAAACGTGTTCAACTATCAGTTTAATCTTCAGGTTCACAACATGGATGGTACGCCGAGAAAATGTACCTTGCCCCGCGCGACGTCCTATTACAACCTTAAGCATTTCTTCCACGGTGAGCCTGAATCTTTCAGAAACTGGAAGCGTGCACGCAAAGATAAAAACTGGTCATGGTTTAAATGGAACTGGCTAAAAATCAATAATAAGGTTGTGAAAGATGGCGGCTGGCATTTCTCCTGGGTAATGACCCCAGAAAGAATTTCCGAAAAAATGTCTACCATTTCTCATACCGAATACGATCTGCCGGAATTTAATAACCCGGAACATATTATGAAGGTTATCACCAACGCCGAAGATATCTGGGGACGAGACCGAAAACTGGTCAGGCAAGAGGTATCAAAACGCACCCTGCCTTCTTATCTGGTAGACAATCAGCACCATTATTCGCAATTTATTTTATGACGCAGGCAGGGCTCCAGGACAATTCAGAAAGACAGGTCCAAAAACAAAAGCTTACCCTAACCCTGCTATGCTTACAGTCCACACAGTGAAAAGGAGCTACAGATGAAACGGTTACCCTGGATTACCGCCCTGCTGTTAATGAGTGCTTCACCCGCTCTTCTTGCGGCCCCGGACTCCTGCGAGCGCGTGAAAAGCGACATTCAGCAGAAGATTATCAACAACGGCGTACCGGAGTCTGGCTTTACCCTGAACATCGTCCCGAACGATCAGGCCGATCAGCCGGATGCGCAGGTCGTTGGGCATTGTGCCAACGATACTTTCAAAATTTTGTACACCCGCACCAGTAGCGGCAACTACCCGGTGAGCGGCGCAGGTACGCAGGAGAATGCGCCCGCTGAGCCGCAATGATTTTCCCACTCAATTCCCCTGATTTGACGAGGATTAATATTTAATACCTCTAAATAAGTAACACTCCCCCCATCATTAGCCCGGTTGTAGTCACGGGTGAAAATAATTATTAACAATGATGGGGTGAGTCATGTCCGAAGTTGAACATCACGGCGGGATAAGCCGTCGAACTCTGGTTAAATCTACTGCCATAGGATCTCTGGCGCTTGCCGCCGGTGGGATCGCATTACCTTTTGGTCTGAAAAGCGCCGCCGCCGCTGTGCAGTCCGCTATTCAGCCAGCGGAAGATAAAGTCGTCTGGGGCGCCTGCTCGGTAAACTGCGGTAGCCGCTGCGCGCTGCGTCTGCACGTTCGCGATGACGAAGTCTACTGGGTTGAAACGGATAATACCGGCGAGGATGTTTACGGCAACCATCAGGTTCGCGCCTGCCTGCGAGGCCGTTCAATTCGCCGTCGCATTAATCATCCAGACCGTCTGAACTATCCGATGAAACGCGTGGGCAAACGCGGAGAAGGCAAGTTTGAACGTATCACCTGGGAAGAAGCGCTGGACACCATCGCCGCGAGCCTGAAAAGCGTGGTCGAAAAATACGGCAACGAAGCGGTCTACATTAACTACTCCTCCGGAATTGTCGGCGGCAATATCACCCGCTCCTCCCCTTACGCCTCGCTGGTGGCACGCCTGATGAACTGCTACGGCGGCTTCCTCAGCCACTACGGTACCTACAGCACCGCGCAGATCGCCTGCGCAATGCCCTACACCTACGGCAGCAACGACGGCAACAGTACATCGGATATCGAAAACACCAAACTGGTGGTGATGTTCGGCAATAATCCGGCAGAAACGCGCATGAGCGGCGGCGGGATCACTTACTACCTTGAACAGGCACGCGAACGCTCTAACGCACGGATGATCGTTATCGATCCGCGCTACACCGACACCGCCGCAGGCCGCGAAGACGAGTGGATCCCGATTCGTCCGGGCACCGATGCCGCACTGGTGGCAGGTATTGCGTGGGTGCTGATTAATGAAAACCTCGTCGATCAGCCCTTCCTCGATAAATACTGCGTAGGTTATGACGAAAAAACCCTGCCGGAAGGCGCACCTGCTAATGGTCATTACAAAGCCTATATTCTCGGCCATGGTGATGACAAAACCGCGAAAACCCCGGAATGGGCGTCGCGCATTACAGGCATTCCTGCCGATCGCATCATTAAGCTGGCCCGTGAAATCGGTTCGGCAAAACCGGCCTACATTTGCCAGGGCTGGGGCCCGCAGCGTCAGGCCAACGGCGAGCAGACATCCCGCGCCATCGCCATGCTGCCGATCCTGACCGGCAACGTCGGCATTAACGGCGGCAACAGCGGCGCGCGCGAATCGACCTACACCATCACCATCGAACGTATGCCGCTGCCGGAAAATCCTGTAAAAACGCAAATCTCCTGCTTCAGCTGGACGGATGCCATCGT
Organism: Enterobacter sp. CM29; assembly: GCF_013179605.1. Lineage (NCBI taxonomy): Bacteria > Pseudomonadati > Pseudomonadota > Gammaproteobacteria > Enterobacterales > Enterobacteriaceae > Enterobacter > Enterobacter sp. CM29. The sequence continues at coordinate 5,383 of NZ_JABMCU010000123.1, forward strand.
GCGTGGACCGGAGATGACCGCCCTGCGCGACGGCGTACGCGGCAAGGATAAGCTGGATGTGCCGATCAAGTTCATCTGGAACTATGCGGGTAATACCATCATCAACCAGCACTCTGATATCAACAAAACTCACGACATTTTGCAGGATGAGAGTAAGTGCGAAACGATCGTCGTTATCGACAACTTCATGACCTCGTCCGCGAAGTATGCCGATATTGTCCTGCCGGACCTGATGACCGTTGAGCAGGAAGATATCATCCCCAACGATTACGCCGGCAACATGGGATACCTGATTTTCCTCCAGCCGGTAACCGCCCCGAAGTTTGAGCGCAAGCCCATCTACTGGATCATGAGCGAAGTAGCGAAACGTCTCGGACCGGATGTCTATCAGAAATTCACCGAAGGCCGTACGCAGGAGCAGTGGCTGCGCTACCTTTACGCCAAAATGGTTGCCAAAGATCCGCTGCTGCCGTCCTACGACGCGCTGAAAAAAATGGGTATTTATAAGCGCAAAGATCCAAATGGACATTTTGTGGCCTATAAAAAATTCCGTGACGATCCGGATGCCAATCCGCTGAAAACCCCGTCGGGGAAAATCGAGATCTACTCCAGCAAGCTGGCGAATATTGCGGCAACCTGGGAACTGCAAAAAGACGAAACCATCACCCCGCTGCCAGTCTATACCTCAACCTTTGAAGGCTGGGACGCGCCCGAGCGCAGCAAATTCCCGCTGCAACTGTTCGGTTTCCACTTTAAAGCCCGTACCCACTCCAGCTACGGCAACGTGGATGTGCTCCAGGCCGCCTGTCGCCAGGAGGTGTGGCTTAACCCTGTAGACGCCGAGAAGCGCGGCATTAAAAACGGTGACACGGTGCGCGTGTTTAACGATCGCGGCGAAGTGCGCATTGCCGCCAAAGTCACCCCGCGCATTATGCCTGGTGTGAGCGCGATGGGCCAGGGCGCCTGGCATGACGCCAACATGAACGGCGATCGTGTCGATCACGGCTCCTGCATCAATACCCTGACCACACACCGCCCGTCACCGCTGGCGAAAGGCAATCCGCAGCACACGAACCTGGTGCAGATCGAGAAGGCATAAGGATTAACCGATGACAACCCAGTATGGATTTTTTATTGATTCCAGCCGCTGCACCGGGTGTAAAACCTGCGAGCTGGCCTGCAAGGATTACAAAGATCTGACCCCGGACGTCAGCTTCCGTCGTATTTATGAATACGCGGGCGGCGACTGGCAGGAGGATAACGGCGTCTGGCATCAGAACGTCTTCGCCTATTACCTGTCGATTGCCTGCAACCACTGCGAAGATCCGGCCTGCACCAAGGTCTGCCCGAGCGGAGCAATGCACAAGCGCGACGACGGTTTTGTGGTGGTGGACGAGGATGTCTGCATCGGCTGTCGCTACTGCCACATGGCCTGCCCGTACGGCGCGCCGCAGTATAACGCGGCTAAAGGCCACATGACCAAGTGCGACGGCTGCCACAGCCGCGTGGCGGACGGCAAAAAGCCCATCTGCGTCGAGTCCTGCCCGCTGCGCGCGCTGGACTTTGGCCCGATTGAAGAGCTGCGCAAAAAACACGGCCAGCTTGCTGCGGTCGCGCCGCTGCCGTCTGCGCACTTCACGAAGCCGAGTATTGTGATTAAACCTAACGCCAACAGCCGTCCGACGGGTGACACCACCGGCTACCTGGCAAACCCGAAGGAGGTGTGAGATGGGAAGTGGATGGCATGAATGGCCGCTGGTGATCTTCACCGTTTTCGGGCAGTGCGTGGCTGGCGCATTAATCGTGATGGGCTTCGCCTGGCTGAATGAACGTGATGACAAGGCCAGAATACGCATCGTGCGCAGCCTGTTTTTTCTCTGGCTGGTAATGGGTATTGGGTTTATGGCCTCGGTACTGCATCTTGGCTCCCCGCTGCGCGCCTTCAACTCGCTTAACCGCGTGGGAGCGTCAGCGCTGAGTAATGAGATCGCGGCGGGTTCGATCTTCTTTGCCGTGGGCGGTTTCTGGTGGCTGGTGTCGGTTATCGGTAAAATGCCCCCAGCTTTAGGCAAAATCTGGATGGTTGTCAGCCAGCTCCTGGGTGTCGTTTTTGTCTGGGCGATGACCCGGGTCTATCAGATCGATACCGTTCCGACCTGGTATACGGGCTACACCACGTTGGCCTTCTTCCTGACGATGGCTCTTACTGGCCCGCTGCTGGCCGCGCTGCTGCTGCGGGTCGCAAACGTGACATACAAAGGTACCCTTGCCGCGTCTGTCAGCGTACTGGCACTCATCGCCTGCGTGGCGGTCGTCGTGTTGCAAAGCAATACGCTGGGGACGATCCAGAGTTCTATCCAGCAGGCTAACGCCCTGCTGCCGGATTATGGTTCGCTTCAGGTATGGCGCATCGCGCTGCTGGCGGCGGGTTTAGGCTGCTGGATCTGTCCACTTATTCGTCGTCAGGAACCGAAAACGCTCGGCCTGTTTGCAGGTTTCGTGCTGGTGGCTGTGGGTGAAATGATTGGCCGTGGGCTATTTTATGGTTTGCATATGACCGCAGGGTTAGCAATTGCAGGTTAACACAGGTGCGCGGGCTACCCCCGCGCACAAGTAAGGAAAGTTGTAATGAATGACGTCTCACACCGCGAATCGTTCGCGTTCAGCGCCCGGGTACTGGGCGCGCTGTTTTATTTTGCCCCTGACAGCGAGCAGACCGCACCGCTGGTGAGTGCCCTGACCGCAGGTGACTGGGTGCAGGACTGGCCGCTGGCGCAGGAAAGCCTGCAGCCCGTGGCCAGTATGTTTAAGAACCCGTCGGACGAAGCGTTGAAAGACGCCTGGCAGCGTCTGTTTATTGGCCCGTATGCCCTGCCCGCCCCCCCGTGGGGCTCCGTCTGGCTCGATCGCGAGTCCGTGCTGTTTGGCGATTCGACCCTTGCATTGCGCCAGTGGATGCGTGAAAACCATATCGCCTTTGGGATGCAGCAGAATGAGCCGGAAGATCACTTCGGAACGTTGCTGATGCTGGCGGCATGGCTTGCCGAGAACGGTCGCGACACAGAACGCGACCAGCTTATGGCCTGGCATCTGCTGCCGTGGAGCACGCGTTTCCTTAGCGTATTCGTTGAAAACGCGGCCCATCCGTTCTACACGGCGCTGGGTAAACTTGCCCAGCTGACGCTGGCAGAATGGCAGTCCACTTTGCTGATCCCGATTGCAGAAAAAACGCTGTACCGATAACAGCTCCTGGCTTGTACATCCGTTGTGTAAGCCAGGTTCGGACATTTTTGCTGCAACGCAGATCCGGAGCTGCTATACTGTATATAATTACAGTACTGGAGGTGCAAAATGGCTGTTGAAACAAAATTCGTGGTCGTAAGAAAAGGTGAAGAGAAAATGACTTTTGCCAGTAAGAAAGAGGCTGACGCTCACGACAAACTGCTCGACATGGCAGAAGCGTTCACCGACTGGCTGCTGCAAAGCGGAATGCAGATGGATGAAACGCAGGCGGAAAACCTTGGTCTGTATCTTGCCGAGCAGAAAGAGTCCGTGCAGCATATCCTGCGTACCAGCAAGCTTCCCGAGCTCAATGCTGCAACGGATAAAACAGCGCCAGAGGAGGCGGATAGCAGCAAAAAAATCCGGGCCGTCAAAGCCGCCTGATCGTCAGAACGACTCATCACCTGTCCTGCTGCCGCGGGCCGGAAACGGCTCGCGGCTTAATAGTGCGGTAAATTATCACACAACTCTTGCAACTCGTTGATTAGTCTGGCCACATGGAAACCATCACAGACAGAATGATGAACCTGAACGGCGAAAGGCAACAAGACTTTTCCATCCTGGTTAAAGTATTTTCCAAACGTGAACATGGGCGCAAAAAAGTTCTGCATGTTAGCCACGTTGATATTAAAACTGGTAAAACTGACCCACGGAATATCCGATATGAAGAATATATTTTCCCGGTACTCTTCTTTGGGCCAGTAAGCAAGATTATCACCATAGCGAGAAACGTCTTCTGCATAAACGTTCTGAAAGTGATGAATATTCCCGTCGAAGTGACTCCATAATGATGAAAACGTCTCCGTCTCTTTATGGAAAAGGGTATAGCTGGGATGCACCTCATTCCATATTACAAGCTCATTATCCTTCATAGCCATACGGAACTCAGAATGGCGGTTAACGAATGTCGAAATAAGGGAAATAATCGAAGGATAAAATTTCCAGCCAACCTGTTTGATATGTTTCAGCAGCGCAGTGATATCCAGCTGAACCGTTTGGTTAATCGTGCATTGAGCAAAGCTCTGAAAGACTTCAAAATGTTCTTTCCTTGCCCAACTCGATAAGTCTACAGCCGTATATTCTGGCGTAATTTTTGTCATTTCTTTGCCTTAATTAAGCAGCGCTATATAAAATAGTAGCGTACCATAAACCCAGGAGCTGTATAGACCATCGAGCAGAGGCTGCCTTAAATTTTCAACGTATCAATAACCGCTCTCAGCGCCGGGGACACGTTGCGGTGCGGGTAATAGAGGTAAAGCCCGTCCATCCGCAGGCTGTAGCGCTGTAAGACGCGTATAAGCGTGCCACGCTCCAGATCGTCAGCCACCAGCTCAACCGGGACATAGGCCAGCCCGAGTTCCAGCCGGGCCGCTTCAGCCTCCATGTAGCTGTCGGAAAAGGCCCATTGCCCCTCAGGCCGGTGCGTAACTCGCTTCCCGTCCTGAACAAGCTCCCATTGATAGTGGTTACCGTCGGCAAACTGGTAGGCAATGCAGGGATGAGCATCCAGATCGGCGGGCCTCTGCGGGAAACCATAGCGCCGAAAATGCGCCGGGGCGGCAACCACAGCCATCTCCATATCGGGCGTGATGCGCACCGCAATCATTCCTTGTCCCACCTCCGGCCCCAGCCGGACGCCCGCGTCGAATCGCTCGGCAATGATATCCACGAACCGGCTCTCATTCATCAATTCCAGACGGATATCCGGGTAACGCTGTTTGAAGATAGCGAGCTTTGGCAGCAGACATTTCTCGATGGCGTGCTGGCTGGCATTAATGCGCACCGTGCCGGACGGCGTCTGGCGGTAATGCGCCAGTCTGGTCAACCCGGTATCAAGCGCATCAAAGGCGGAACCGGCGGTCTGGTAAAGCTGTTCCCCGGCGTGTGTCAGCGACAGCTTACGCGTAGTACGCACCAGAAGCTGAACGCCCAGCCGCTCTTCCAGCTCGCGAACCGATCGGCTGATCCCGGATTGCGCCAGCCCGAGCCGCTGTGCGGCTGCCGTAAAGCTTCCCTCCCTCACCACCTGGATAAAGAGATACAGTTCATTATAGTTTTCCCGCTTCGCCATCATGCCTCGTCAATTCATATCAAAATGATATGAATCCTAGCAGCTTTTGGCCTCTAATCAGCACTATTTCTGCTAACTATAATGGCCTCATTACAACAACACACGGTACCTCTTATGAAAACATTCACCCAAAAACTGTCCGTTGCGCTGCTGTTATGCGCATCATTAAGTGGAGTGACAACAATGAGTTATGCAGAAACGCTAAATCCTAACGCCCCCGTTTCGATGGTGACAACCTGGGATAAAACCTTCGCCGAGAGCAATAAAGTCAACCACCGCAAAGTGACGTTCCAGAACCGGTACGGGATCACTCTGGTGGGCGATCTGTACATTCCCAGGAACCACGGCGACCAGAAACTGGCGGCGATAGCCGTCAGTGGGCCGTTCGGTGCGGTTAAAGAACAATCCAGCGGTCTGTACGCCCAGACTCTGGCTGAGCAGGGGTTCGTGGCCCTGGCCTTCGACCCATCCTACACGGGGGAAAGTGGCGGCCAGCCGCGTAACGTTGCCTCCCCTGACATCAACACCGAAGACTTTAGCGCCGCTGTGGATTTCCTGGGGTTACAGAAAGAAGTCGACCGTAACCGTATCGGCATTCTTGGTATCTGCGGCTGGGGCGGTATGGCGCTGAACGCGGCATCCATGGATACCCGCGTGAAGGCGGTCGCCACCAGCGTAATGTACGATATGAGCCGCGCGATGGGTCACGGCGTGGGCAACGGGAAAGATCGCTATTCAGCGGCCGATCGTCGGGCCGTATTGCAGTATCTGAACGCGCAGCGCTGGAAAGATGCTGAAAGCGGCACTTTCGCCCATGGCGGCCACGATATTAATGTCGATGAGAATGGCAAGGTGACGGCGGCCGAGCGCATTCTGCCGGAAGCACTGCCCACCGATCCGCATCCGGTACTGAAAGAGTTCTATGATTACTACCGTATGCCGCGCGGTTTCCATGCCCGTTCCGTAAACTCCACCGGCGCGTGGACTGCGACCATGCCGTTATCCTTTATGAATATGCCGCTGCTGAGCTATGCCGGGGAGATCACTATCCCAACGCTGATTGTGACCGGTGAAAACGCACACTCTCGTTATTTTGCGGAGGATGCGTTCAAGGCCGTCGGCAGCAAAGAGAAAGAGCTGGTGATTGTTCCCGGTGCAAACCATGTTGATCTCTACGATAACGTCGAAGGAAAAATCCCGTTCGCGCAGTTTGAGCAGTTCTTCAAAACCAGTCTGAAATAACACTCTAAGCCCCCGGAAATCACGGGGGCATCTCTTCTCATCGTCGTGAATGACACCTATGTCTACACTGAATCAAATCCCATCCCGCTACAGCGTGCATGCACACTGGGACAGTATTTTTGCCCGTCAGTCTGCTCGTGGCATCTGCAATAAGGCATTATATTAACAGGGTTATTTTATTTAATTACAAAACCTCGCACTCCTCCCGTTGAAATAATAATTAAGCAATATCCTGGTCAGTCGGCGACATCGCTTTGTTAGCTTGAGCATTCAGGCAAAGCTCAAACTGGAGGTATTCTTTGCTGATTAAATTAAAGAAAGAACGAACGCATCAGGAGGATCGTCGTCTTGCACTCTGGCTGGCGACCTCCGCGGGACTGCTGAATGCCATTGCGCTGGGCGCGTTCGGCTTTTTCCCCTCTCATATGACGGGTAATACATCGCAGTTATCCAGCGAAGTTTCCTCCACCGATCTCAGTGATATTCTTTTTTTTGGCGCCATTATTCTGTCGTTTGTCACTGGCGCCATTGTTGCGCGGATTATTGTTATCTGGGGAATTATCCATAACGTCAGGCTGATATTCAGCCAGGTTTTATTTTTTGAAGGGCTATTACTTGCCGGGGTATCCCTCTATGAAATGTATTTTCACTCCTTCGCCACGAATCAGGAGATTATTCTTTTCCTGTGCGGTTTGATGGGAATTCATAACTCCACCTCAACTCAGCTTTCCGGCGGTCGGGTGAGATCCACGCACATTACCGGCACGCTGACCGATGCCGGCATTTCGCTGGCCTCCGTTATGGTCGCCATGCTGCGCCGGGATTATTCCAAAGACACGGCCGCGCAAAAGAGCCAGCTCAAAACCCATTTAACCACCCTTTTCTCGTTTATTACCGGCGGGATTGCGGGGCTGATCCTCTTCAGAGAGTTTGGATTCCACGCGATGCTGGCACTGGGCCTGATGCTGGTGTTTATCGCCGCCTTTTCAATCGTTCGTATCTCGTGGCGCGTTCGAAAGGTACGCGCCGCGCTTAGTCGATAGGGTGATCAGCACGCCTCAAGTGACGTTGTCACTTGAGGCGTGCTTCTTTAAGACTATTCTGCCTTCCCACTGACAGCCCTTACGCCATAAGGCTTAACTCAGGTTGTCACTAATTTCATAGGGTTACTGTTTTACCCCCTTTGCTGGAACCCTTCCGTTTCGCTTGCTATAGGTGAAGTACCCCTGCCGAAACATGGCATAACAACAGGCAACCGCAACAGGTGGTTGCTATAACGCATGCGCACAGGGAGACACACCGCAATGCACCCATTACTTAAACGTTCGCTGCTTTTTGTCGGCGCGATTATCGTGGTCCTCGCTCTCCTCACCTGGGGAATTGGACTGGAGACGATTAAGGCGCGCCAGGTTGACCTGCTCTACCTCGGTCAACAGCACCTGATTCTGGTCTTTTCATCAATGTTCTTTGCCCTGCTGGTGGGCATTCCAAGCGGTATTCTGCTGAGCCGTCCGGCGGCACGGGGTATCGCCGAATACGTGATGCAAATCTTTAACGTGGGCAACACCCTGCCGCCGCTGGCCGTTCTGGCGCTGGCGATGGTGGTGATTGGCATCGGTGATAAACCGGCCATTATCGCCCTCTTTCTCGCTTCTTTGCTGCCAATTGTG
>NZ_JABMCU010000124.1:0-13583 GCF_013179605.1 Enterobacter sp. CM29
GCACACGCTTGAGTTATTTGAATCGCAAGTGAAGTTATATATTAAAAACAAATTTTCGAAAAAAATTCCACCTAATGATTTAAAGTTGAATCAGAGTGCAAGGTTTGGGCAGAACAAAAATAGTATTATATCTTTCTTTAAGAGCTTTCAAGAAGCTGCAGTGTTTGATGTTGTGACAACAAACTACGATATAGTAATTGATAAGGTGCTAAATCATGCCTTCCCGGGGCGTTCCATTACAAGAGGATTCCCGGTACATAATAATAACGTTTTAATGTGTCCTCAGCCTAAGGGTATAGGGTTGTATAAGCTCAATGGTGGATTTGAAGTTGTGTCTGAGAAGGATGGCTTTAAGATTGATTATGATTCTTTGTCAAACGCAAAAATAGTTCCTAATATTATTTTGCCCTCAAATGAACAGGACTATGGAGATAAATATTTTAAGACGGCTTTCGTGAAATCATCGGGCCAGTTGAGACAGGCCGATCTTTTGATTTTTATAGGGTACTCATTCCCAAAAGAAGATTTTATTATCAATTTTCTTTTAAATACTTTTCTGGATGGTGATAGTACAGAGAAAGAGACTATTATCGTTGGGAGAAATAAGAATAGTGCCGTTGATACTCATCAACGTGCTTGTGAAGTGTTTAAAGAATTGAATGATAAGTCGGCATTATATTATTATGGCGGGAGTTTTTCTGATCTGTGTCGACAATGCTAATATAACTGGCCTGCGTTGCAGGCCTACGTTCTATAACTTATATTCTACGAAGTTAATAATGTCATCGCCAATAAATGAATTCAATTCTTGAATCATTCTCTGAAGTGGTATCAATTCATTTCTCACGAACACTAAACTCGCTTTTTCCACATCTCCAAACCCCCCTACATTACTCGGCATAATCCCCATCATCTGCGGTGGAACACGGTGCGCTGCCATCATGTCATCCCGGCTCACGTTCTTGATATTCAAAAACTCATCCTTTGCCGCCACCTCTGACAGAGGGATGATCTGAATTCCGTCCTTTTTGCCGTTAGGTGAGTACATAAACAAGTTGCGGAAGTTGCCCGGCCCTTTGGCGCTTTTCATGGCCTGACGGATGTTGTTCACGTCCTCCTGGTTCTGCGCTGCATCGGTCATGTACATGATGAATCCCGCATGGCTGCCGTTGATGTAATACTTGCGGCGGAACAGCGTGGCGGACTCATTCAGCAGGGCGGAAGGGATGGCTGACAAGTATTCCGGCAGGCCGTAAATCTCCTGGTTCAGGTCCGGCTCCATCAGGTGAAAGATACTGCCTTTAGTGAACTCGTAGGGCTGCGTGGTCAGGCCGTATTGCACAAACCAGTAGGTATCCAGATCCACGCCGCGCCGGGTGTATTTCGCCAGTGATGGTTCCAGCGACAGAATGCCGCCGAGCCGGTTCGTTCGTTTCTCCAGATAAGCGTTACCAAATACCAGATAGTCCTGCACAAAGCGGCTGAACGCCTGCTGGCTCAGTAGTGGATGCGGGATAAAGGTGCTGGTCAGAATATTGCGTTTAACAGCAATCGGTGAGCTGTGGTGCACGGCGGCACGGTAGGTGCGAGCCAGCCCATCAAAACTGACCGGCGGTTCATACCATCTGTCCATCTGTACGCATTCTACATAGTCCAGCAGCTCGCGGCGGTCCAGCACCGGGATCGGATCGCCAAAGCTGAATGCTTCTGCCGATACGCCGCTGCTCTTTTGGATGCTTTGTTTAACTGCAGCTCGGTTTTTATTCCTATTGCCCATCAAAAAATCTCCACAATGTTGCTTGTATTGGCGGCTTCGCCCTGCAACGGTTCGTTAAATAGGGCGTGCATCGTTGCCCAGGCTAGGTCTGCATGGCTGGCCTCTTCGCTGCGACTGGCTTCGTAGGTCGGACGGTTTCCGCTGGCGGTGGTGGCGCGGCGGATAGCCATGAAAGATTGAGCGATATCGGTGTGTCCGGCGTCAAACTCCAGACGGCGGTGGCTGATAATGTCGTAGGCCTTGAGTACCAGGGCGTTTTTGACGCTGGGGTTGTAGACGAACTCGCGCACGGCAGGGAAGAACGCCTTCACGTTCTCATACACGCCGTGGCCGACGCCGGTGGAGTCGATGCCGATGTAGGTCACGTTGTACTGCTGCGTCAGTTTTTTGATGGCGTCTGCCTGAGCGCGGAAGTCCATCCCGCGCCACTGGTGCCGCTCCAGAATGCGAAACTTGCCGCCCGGCACCGTGGGTGGTGCCACCACCACGCATCCGGCGCTGTCGCCGTTCTGCGTACCTTTCGCCGGGTCATAGCCGATCCAGACTTCACGCCAGCCAAACGGACGCAGCGCCAGCGCCTGAAAATCGGACCAGACTTCCCAGCTGTCCACCATGCACGCCTGCAGCTCGCTCAGCGGGAATACTGACGCCAGATCGTCAATGAATTCGCACATTAGCAGGTTCTGGTATTCGTCCGGGCTGTACTCCATGCGCAGCTGGTCCAGGTCGAACAGGTTACAGCCGCCGCGCACCGCATCCTCCACGGTGACGATCTGGCGGTACTGGCCGTCAGGGCAAAGCAGGCCCGGGGCCAGATTGCCGTGGGTCAGGTCAATATCCACCTTGTCCGCTTTGGCGCGGCCCCGGTTGAACAGCGCGCCGGACCAGAACGGATAGGCGCTGTGTGTCAGGCTGGACGGGGTTGAAAAGTAGGTCTGCCGCCATTTTTTGTGGATGGCCATACCGGAGGCCACCTTGCGCAGCTCCTGGAATTTCGGTATCCAGAAATATTCATCCAGGTAGAGGTTGCCGTGGTAGCTCTGCGCCGTGCGGGCGTTGGTGCCGAGGAAGTACAGGCACGCACCGTTGCTGAGCGTCATCGGATCGCCTTTCAGCTCCACATCCACCTCTTTTGCAAAGTCGATGATGTACTGCTTGAAGACGTGCGCCTGTGCCTTGCTGGCTGAGAGAAATATCTGATTGCGGCCGGTGGTGATGGCGTCAATCAGCGCTTCCCGTGCAAAAAAGAAGGTCGCTCCGATTTGGCGCGATTTGAGCAGGTTGCGGATACGGTGGCGGTTGCCTGCCTCGTACCAGTGGCGCTGGTAGGCGAACATCGAGCCGTGGAAAACCTCCTGCAGCTTCTCGATCTGTTCGTCGGTGAAAACGTTCTTTTCGGGCTGGCGGCGCGGGCCTTTGTTGCGGTTGGCAACCTTCGGATTTAAATCTGCCTCGTTGCCGCCATCGTTAAATTTACCGATCCGGGCGTGGCGCTCTGACTGGCGCGCCAGCAGGTCAATTTCCTTGAAGTCTTTCCCTTCTTTCTGCTCCTTCATAACGAGCTGGCAGTAGCGCGCGGCGGTGGTGAGCTGCATCTGATCCAGCGGCCCATACTCGCCCCACTTGTCGCGCTTCTTCCAGCTGTGAACGGTTGCAACTTTCTCGCCCAGCATTTCTGCAATGCGGGCTACGCGGTATCCCTGAAAGTACAGCAGCATGGCCTGCCGACGGGGATCGAGGTCTGCGGGGGTCATTGTCGTGTTCATGGCCCAAACATACGGCCTTGCCCGGCGGCTTTCCCCGGCTGCGGTTTGTGTGGCTGACCGTACAAGCGCCGCGCGTTGTTTCACTCCCCCCATCACCGCAAACATAAGGCTCCAGTAAGTTTTTTCTAACGGAGCACGGCTCATGACAGTGAAAGCAAAGCGTTTCCGCATTGGGGTGGAAGGTGCCACCACCGACGGACGCGAAATCCAGCGCGAATGGCTGGTACAAATGGCTGCCAGCTACAACCCTGAGGTGTATACGGCACAAATTAACCTTGAGCATATTAAAGGCTATTCACCAGATGGCACGTTTAAGCGTTATGGGCATGTCACCAGCTTAACTGCCGAAGAAATCACGGAAGGGCCATTAAAAGGGAAAATGGGGCTATACGCCGAGATTAACCCATCGCCCGATCTGATTAGTCTGATTAAGCAGTGGCAAAAGCAATTCACCTCTATGGAAGTCAGCCCGAAATTTGCCGACACCGGCAAAGCCTATCTCGTCGGCCTGGCCGCCACTGACGATCCGGCTAGCCTTGGCACCGAGATGCTGGCTTTCAGTGCCACCGCCAAACAGAACCCGCTGGCTAACCGCAAGCAGAGTCCTGAAAACCTGTTTACCGCCGCCGAAGAAACGCTGATCGAACTGGAAGAAAACCAGGACGAAAAGCCGTCCCTCTTTGCCCGCGTCACCGCCCTGTTCACCAAAAAAGAGCAGACCGATGATGCGCGTTTCTCAGACGTGCACAAGGCCGTCGAGCTGGTCGCCACCGAGCAGCAGAACCTGAGCGAGCGCACCGATAAATCCCTGTCCGACCAGGACGCGCGCATTTCTGAGCTTGAATCCTCGCTGCAGGAGCAGCAGGCCGCCTTTGCCGAGCTTCAGCAGCAGCTGAGCCGTGAAGACAGCCGTAAAGATTACCGCCAGCGCGCGCCGGGCGGTGACGCACCGGCAGGCACCCTGACCAATTGCTGATGGAGCATAAAACCCGATGAAAAAGAATACCCGCTTTGCCTTTAACGCCTACCTGCAGCAGCTGGCACGCCTGAACAACGTGGAAGTGGAAGAACTATCCAGCAAGTTCACCGTGGCCCCGTCCGTGCAGCAGACGCTGGAAGACCAGATCCAGCAGTCCGCCGCTTTCCTGACGCTGATTAACATCACGCCGGTTGCGGAACAGTCCGGCCAGCTGCTTGGCCTGGGCGTTGGCTCCACCATTGCCGGAACCACCGACACCACCACCAAAGAGCGTGAACCTACCGATCCGATGCTGATGGAGGACGTGGAATATAAATGCGAACAGACCAACTTTGACACGGTGCTGACCTACGCAAAGCTGGACCTGTGGGCGAAATTCCAGGACTTCCAGGTGCGTATCCGTAACGCCATCATCAAGCGTCAGGCGCTGGACCGCATCATGATCGGCTTCAACGGCGTGAAGCGCGCCAAAACCTCCAACCGCGCAGAAAACCCGCTGCTGCAGGACGTGAATAAGGGCTGGCTGCAGAAAATCCGCGAAGACGCGCCGGACCACGTTATGGGCAGCACCACCCAGGACGGCACCACCACGGCAGGCGCGGTGAAGGTGGGCAAGGGCGGCGACTATGTCAACCTGGACGCCGTGGTGATGGATGCGGTTAACGAGCTGATCGACGTGGTTTACCAGGATGATGACGAGCTGGTTGTTATCTGCGGCCGCGAGCTGCTGTCTGACAAGTATTTCCCGCTGGTTAACAAAGAGCAGGAAAACAGCGAGAAAATTGCCGCCGATCTGATTATCAGCCAGAAACGCATGGGCGGCCTGCAGGCGGTGCGTGCGCCGTTCTTCCCGGCCAATGCCCTGCTGATCACCCGTCTGGATAACCTGTCCATTTACTGGCAGGAGGACACCCGCCGCCGTTCTGTTATCGACAACCCGAAACGTGACCGGATTGAAAACTTCGAATCCGTCAACGAAGCGTACGTGATTGAAGACTACCGCTGCGCGGCCCTGGTCGAAAATATTGAAATCGGTGATTTCAGCGCGCCAGCTGCGCCGGAAGGTGGGGAGTAACGCATGAGCCTGAGTCCCGCACGGCAGCACCGCCTGCGCATTCAGGCCGAACAGGCCGCCCGGGAGGGCGGCAGTGTTCGCCATGCGTCCGGCTATGACCTGATGCTGCTGCAGCTGGCAGAAGACCGCCGCCGCCTTAAGGGTATCCAGTCCACCGTGAAAAAGGCGGCAATCAAGGTGGAGCTTCTGCCGAAGTATGCCGCCTGGGCGGAGGGCGTGCTGGCTGCCGGAGGTGCGCAGCAGGATGACGTGCTGATGTACGTGATGCTGTGGCGTATCGATGCCGGTGATTATGCCGGTGCGCTGGAGATCGGGCGTCATGCGCTGCGCCATGGCTGGGTGATGCCGCTGGGCAACCGCAACGTGCAGACCGTTCTGGCGGAAGAAATGGCGGACGCCGCACAAGGCGCCCTGCTGGCCGCCGCCGGTTTTGATGCCGATCTGCTCCTGCAGACGCTGGAACTGACTACCGATCTGGATATGCCGGACCAGTCCCGGGCACGCCTGCATAAAGCCATCGGCGCGGTACTGACCGAAAGCAACCCGGCTTCTGCCCTGAATCACCTTACCCATGCGCTGCAGCTCGATCCCCGCTGCGGCGTGAAAAAAGAAAAGCAGCAGCTGGAGCGCAGATTGCGCAGTGACAGCCGCTAACGAACGTGCCCCGCGCACGGGCGGCACGGGGTGGCGAAAGGCACTGCCACATCAAAACCCCGTCCACCGCCCACTATTTCAGGAGAAAGCCGCATGCAGTTTATTGCGCCAGAACAGGCACCGGAACAGGCGGACGTTATTAAAAATACGCCGTTCTGGCCTGATGTGGACCTGTCGGAATTTCGCAGTGTGATGCGCACTGACGGCACGGTGACGCAGCCCCGTCTGAGGCAGATTGCGCTGACAGCCATTTCCGAAGTTAACGCTGAGTTGTACGACTTCCGCAACCGCCAGCAGGTGCTGGGCTACCGGGATCTGGCTGACGTGCCGGCGGAAATGCTGGACGGCAAAAGCGAGCGCATCCAGCACTACCTTAACGCCGTGTATTGCTGGGCGCGCGCCGTGCTCAATGAGCGTTACCAGGATTATGACGCCACGGCGTCGGGGGTAAAGCGAGGGGAGGAGCTGGCGGAGGCCAGCGGCGATCTGTGGCGTGATGCCCGCTGGGCTATCAGCCGGGTGCAGGATGCACCGCACTGCACGGTGGAGCTTATCTGATGAAAGTGCGTGCGCACCAGTATGACACGGTGGACGCGCTTTGCTGGCGTCATTACGGGCGCACGCAGGGTGTCACCGAGCAGGTTCTGCAGGCAAATCCGGGGCTGGCTGAGTATGGCCCTTTTTTACCGCACGGACTGCAGGTGGAGCTGCCGGATATTCCGGCGACAACCACGGCGCAGACCGTCCAGCTATGGGACTGAATTATGACGCTTGAACGAATCAGCGCCTTTATCACGTACTGCATCGCTGTTTTGCTGGCATGGCTGGGCGATCTGTCGCTTAAGGATGCTTCAACGGTTGGCGGCGTGCTGATTGGTGTGCTGATGCTGGCTATCAACTGGTACTACAAGCACAAAACCTACCAGCTGCTGCGCGACGGGCAAATCACGCGGGGGGAATATGAATCCTTCAATCGTTAAACGCTGCCTTGTCGGGGTGGTGCTGGCTATCGCCGCCACGCTGCCGGGTTTTCAGTCGCTTCATACCTCAGTTGAGGGGCTGAAACTGATTGCTGATTTCGAAGGGTGCCGCCTGCAGCCTTACCAGTGCAGCGCGGGTGTCTGGACTGACGGGATCGGCAATACGTCCGGTGTAGTGCCCGGTAAAACCATCACGGAACGGCAGGCGGCGCAGGGGTTAATCAGCAATGTGTTGCTGACGGAAAAAAGGCTGGATGCGTGCCTTAAGGTCAGGCCCCCGCAGCATGTTTACGATGCGCTGGTAAGCATCGGCTTCAACGTGGGCACCGGCGCAATATGCCGATCCACCATGGTGTCCTACATCAACCGCCAGCAGTGGTGGCAGGCATGTAATGAGCTGCCGCGCTGGGTTTAAGTCAACGGTAAGAAAAATAAAGGGCTGGAGAACCGCCGCGCGCGGGAGCTGGCCTGGTGCTTAAAAGGAGCGTAACGGAATGAAAAAGAAAGTTATCAGCGTTTTTTTCCAGCTGGCATGGGCCGCACTGTTGGTCATCAGTTTGTTTTATCCCCGCAGCGGCGCGCCTGTTCTGGTTGGCGCGTCTGTCTGGGTGTCCTGCATCCTCGCCTGGCTGCTTGCGGCACTGTGCGCTGTGGGGTGGTTCGCCGGAGATCGGGCGCGCGATGAAGTCAGGGCGGCATTGCTGAAGTTCAGGGAGCACCCCGTAAAACCCGTGCGTACATGGGCCATCAGGCTGTTGATTGTTCTTTGCCTGGCGTTTTCGGGATGGGTGATCACCCTGGTGTTTTACCTGCTGACGCTGGTTCTTTACCAGATTGCCCGCGTGCAGCTTCATGAGCCGACGGCAGCCTGATGCGGGCGCTGGCGGTAGTGCTGGCGTTGACGCTCGCGGCGCTGGGCTGGCAGTCGTGGCGGCTTAACAATGCCAGCCACACCATCGAGACGCAGGGCGCGGCGCTGAAAAGCAAAGCGCAGGAACTGACGAAGAAAAACAGCCAGCTCATCAGCCTGTCCATTCTTACCGAAACCAACAGCCGGGCGCAGATGCAACTTTATGCTGCAGCGGAGGATACTTCCGCGCTGTTGCGGAGTCGCCAGCGCCGGATCGAGGAGCTAAAACGTGAAAACGAGGATTTACGCCGCTGGGCTGACACTCCTTTGCCTGCTGACATTATCCGGCTGCGGGACCGCCCGGCCCTCGCCGGAGGTACAGCTTACCGTGAGTGGCTGTCCCAGAGTGACGCAGTGCCGCCTGGAAAGGTCAGCGCCGCGCAATAACGGCGATCTGAATGCGGTGCTGGATGAAACGGAGGCCGCCTGGGCGGCATGTGCTGACAAAGTGGACACGATAATTGCGTGTCAGGAGCGAAACAGTGAACAAGCCGCAGTCTTTACGCAGCGCCCTGAATAAGGCGGTGCCGTATGTCCGCAGTAACCCGGACAAACTGCACCTGTTTGTGGATAACGGCTCACTGGTGGCAACCGGGGCCAGCACCATGTCATGGGAGTACCGCTACACCCTGAACGTCGTGATCGAGGATTTCAGCGGGGACCAGAATCTGCTGATGGCTCCCGTTCTGCTCTGGCTCACGGACAATCAGCCGGATGCAATTAATAACCCTGAACTGCGCGAAAAGCTGTTCACCTTTGACGTGGATATTCTGCGCAATGATGTGTGCGATATCAGCCTGAACCTGCAGCTGACGGAGCGCGTGCTGGTCAGCACTGACGGGGGCGTGTCGAGCGTTGAAGCGGTGCCGGAACCGGACGTACCGGAAGAAATGTGGACGGTGAAGCATGGGTGATCTGCAGAGGGTGGATGACTGGCTGGCGGCGTTGCTGGCGAATCTGGAGCCTGCCGCACGCAGCCGCATGATGCGTCAGCTGGCGCAGGAATTGCGCCGCAGTCAGCAGCAGAATATCAGGCTGCAGCGAAACCCGGACGGGAGCGGATACGAGCCGCGCCGGGTAACGGCCCGCAGCAAAAAGGGCCGCATCAAGCGCCAGATGTTTGCAAAACTTCGCACCACTACATACCTGAAAACCGCTGCCAGCGCGGATTCTGCCAGCGTGCAGTTTGACGGCTCAGTACAGCGTATTGCCCGTGTTCACCATTACGGCCTGCGTGATCGCGTCAGCCGCAAAGGGCCGGAGGTTCGCTACTCGCAGCGCCGCCTGCTGGGCGTGAATGATGAAGTAGAAAACGTAACCCGTGACACCCTGCTGCGCTGGCTGTCACATTGATGTTTCAGACATTATTGACTTTGTCGCTATCAACCAATAAGTCGGCAATACTTAATGCAAATCTAAATATAACTGTGGCGATAAGAATTATTATTCCAGCCATAAATAATCTCGGGTAGGGTGTGAATGCTGACGTGAGAATATTGGAAATAGATAATTCTCCTTTTGATTTGTACAAAAATGAGTAGAGAGCATAGCAAAATACAAATGCTGTTTCGAAATTCCAAAGGGCATTAAATAATTCTTTGGCTATTTTGTTATGCCCTTTTCTTGTTAAGTTCTCACAAAAAGAGAATGTTGCATAAAACCCAATCGCAAAAAATAGCATGAACCAAGTAAATTTAGTTTCTGATATTGTTGAAAATAAACAAAGGAAAGGGGCCATGGAAAAAATGGCTATATTGTCGAATAACGTTTTTTTGAAACTTCTTTTTTTCCAAGGTCTCATAAATTTTCCATCCGATGAATTGTTTGTTGCATCTTACAAAAGCCTAGGGATGCAATCACCTAGTTTTATATGTGAATTTAAAGCCATGAACATACAACTGACCGAAATCATGCGCCTTATCACCAACCTGATCCGCACCGGCACCGTGACCGAAGTGGACCGGGAAAACTGGCTGTGCCGGGTAAAGATTGGCGAGCTTGAAACCAACTGGATTAACTGGCTGACGTTGCGGGCCGGAGGCGGCCGCACCTGGTGGCGCCCGTCGCCGGATGAACAGGTGGTGGTGCTGAGCATGGGCGGGAACCTTGAAACCGCCTTTGCGCTGCCTGCCATTTACTCCAATCAGTTTGCGCCGCCGTCGGATTCTGTGGACGGCTGCGTGACGGAATACCCGGACGGGGGCTGGTTTGAGTACGAGCCCGCCACCGGGCGCTGGCACGTCAAAGGTATCAAATCCATGGTGATCGAGGCGGCTGACAATATCACTCTGAAAACCAGTGAGTTTGTGGTGGAGGCTGATAATACCCGCATTAACAGCGAAGTCGTGATTAATGACGGCGTCACCCAGGGCGGCGGCGCTATGAGTTCTAACGGGATCGTGGTGGATAAACACGGGCACACCGGCGTTAAGTCCGGCGGCGATACGTCAGGGGGCCCGGTATGACGCTGTATATCGGCATGAGCCAGGGCAACGGCAGGGCCATTACCGACACGGACCACCTGCGCCAGTCTGTCCGGGATATTCTGCTGACCCCGCAGGGAAGCCGCATTGCACGGCGTGAATATGGCTCTCTTCTGTCTGAACTGATAGACCAGCCGCAGAACCCGGCGCTGCGCCTGCAGGTCATGTCTGCGGTCTATGTGGCCCTGAGCCGCTGGGAGCCACGGCTTACGCTGGATTCCATCACCATCAGCAGCAGCTTTGATGGCTCCATGGTGGTTGAGCTAACCGGGAAACGCAATAACGGCGCGCCGGTGTCCCTTTCGGTATCAACAGGAGCAGACAATGGCAGTAATTGACCTTTCCCAGCTCCCCGCACCGCAAATCGTTAAGGTGCCCGACTTTGAATCATTGCTGGCTGAACGTAAGGCCGCGTTTGTGGCCCTGTATCCGGCAGATGAACAGGACGCGGTGCGGCGCACGCTTGAGCTGGAATCTGAACCCGTCACCAAACTGCTGCAGGAAAACACCTACCGCGAGATTTTGTTACTGCAGCGCGTCAATGAGGCCGCGCAGGCGGTCATGGTGGCGTATGCCATAGGGGGCGATCTCGATCAGATGGCGGCCAACTATAACGTGAAGCGCCTGACGGTAACGCCTGCCGACAACGACGCGGTGCCGCCGGTCGCAGCGGTTATGGAAAGTGACGAGGCGCTGCGCCTGCGTGTTCCTGCTGCATTTGAGGGGCTGTCCGTTGCGGGGCCGACGGCGGCCTATGAGTTTCACGCTAAAAGCGCGGATGGGCGAGTGGCTGACGCCAGCTCAACCAGCCCGGCACCGGCGGAGGTGGTGCTTACCGTGCTGAGCCGTGAGGGCGACGGAACGGCAGCGGCGGACCTGCTGGCGGTGGTTGAACAGGCGCTTAACAGTGAGAACGTGCGGCCGGTTGCTGACCGTCTGACGGTGCGCAGCGCTGAAATTATTCCGTACAGCGTGGATGCGACGATCTTTCTTTACCCAGGGCCAGAAGCTGAGCCGGTGATGGAGGCGGCAAAAGCCAGCCTGCAGAAATATATCGCCAGCCAGACGAGGCTGGGGCGTGATATTCGCCGCAGTGCTATTTATGCCGCGCTGCATGTTGAAGGTGTGCAGCGTGTTGAGCTGGCCTCGCCGCTCGCTGATGTGGTGCTGGATAAGACACAAGCCGCTTCATGTAAGGAATGGAGCGTAACCAACGGGGGAACGGATGAATAGTCTGCTTCCTCCTGGTTCATCGGCTCTTGAGCGCCGACTTGCTCAGACCTGCAGCGGAATTTCCGATCTGCAGGTGCCGCTGCGGGATTTATGGAGCCCGGCAACATGCCCGGTCAAGTTTCTGCCGTATCTGGCGTGGGCCTTTTCGGTTGATCGCTGGGACGAAAGTTGGACCGAAAGCGTGAAGCGCCGCGTGGTGCAGGATGCGTTCTATATCCATCAGCACAAGGGCACAACCAGCGCTGTGCGGCGTGTGGTGGAGCCGTTCGGCTTTCTGATCCGCATCATTGAATGGTGGCAGACCGGCGAGGCGCCGGGCACGTTTCGCCTGGATATTGGGGTGCAGGACCAGGGCATAACAGAGGAAACCTATCTGGAGCTGGAGCGCCTGATTGGTGACGCCAAACCCTGCAGCAGGCATCTGATCGGCATGTCCATAAATCTGCAGACTAGCGGGCCGTATATTGTGGGAGCTGCCACTTACAGCGGCGAAGAAATCACGATTTACCCGTATATCAACGAAACCATCATTTCTGGTGGTTCTGCCTACGAGGGCGGCGCCGTCCATGTTATTGACACAATGAGAGTGAACCCATGAGCGCAAAATTTTATACCCTGCTGACGGATATCGGCGCGGCGAAATTGGCAAATGCCGCCGCGCTCGGTGTTCCGCTGAAAATCACACAGATGGCGGTGGGGGATGGCGGAGGCGTGCTGCCAACGCCAAACGCACAACAGACAAAGCTGGTCGGTGAAAAACGCCGTGCAGCTCTGAATATGCTGTATATCGATCCGCAGAACAGCAGTCAGGTGATAGCTGAGCAGGTGATACCTGAAACAGAGGGCGGTTGGTGGATTCGTGAAGTTGGGTTGTTTGATGAAAGCGGCGCGCTGATTGCTGTCGGTAATTGCCCGGAGAGCTACAAGCCGCAGCTGGCAGAGGGCAGCGGGCGCACACAGACAGTGCGCATGGTGTTAATTACCAGCAGCACCGATAATATTACGCTGAAAATTGATCCTTCCGTGGTGCTCGCTACCCGTAAATACGTGGATGATAAGGTACTGGAGCTTAAGGTGTATGTGGATGAGCTGATGGCGGCACATCTTGCGGCAGCTGATCCGCATTCGCAATATGCACCAAAAGCCAGCCCGACGTTTACCGGCACCCCAAAAGCCCCGACGGCGGCAGCTGGTAATAATTCCACTCAGCTTGCAAATACTGCTTTTGTGCAGGCCGCTATTGCAGGGCTTGTTGGTTCCTCACCTGCAGCGCTTGATACATTGAACGAACTGGCGGCGGCGTTAGGTAACGATCCTAACTTTGCGGCCACTATGACTAATGCTCTGGCGAACAAGCAGCCTCTGGATAACACACTGACAGCCTTGTCAGGAAAATCTATTGCGGCCATTCTCGAATACCTTGGTTTAGGAAGTTCCAAATTCGTAATAAGTCGGGGCAGAAATGCTAACGGATCATGGGTCATTTGGTCTGATGGCGCCATTGAGCTTATGGGGTATGGAGTAACTATTGATAATGGTCTGGCAACAGTGAATTACCCAATCGAGTTGCCTGATTTAAGTCGCTTGATCAGTATTGCCGAACGTATTTCCGCTGATCCTGGTATTGGGGCCAACGTCACCCACTCATCTATGGTTATTGATTCATTGACAACAAAAGCTGGTTTCAAGGCTCGCTGCATAATGTCTGCTACGGGCAATCCATCAA
>NZ_JABMCU010000125.1:0-13483 GCF_013179605.1 Enterobacter sp. CM29
CTGTTAGCCACCAGGTTGATCCCTTCGGTGGTGCCACGCACGAACACCAGCTCTTCCGGCGAACGCGCGTTGAGAAACGCCGCAACCTGCGTGCGCACGTTTTCCATGCGCTGGGTCGCCTCGGCGCTCAGAGTGTGGATCCCGCGATGGACCGCCGCATAACCGTGGCGGTAAAACTCGGCTTCCGCATCCACCACCTGATTCGGTTTTTGCGCACTGGCCGCACTGTCGAGATAGGCCAGCGGCAGACCGTTCACTTCACGGGTCAGTACCGGAAAATCTGCCCGGACTTTCTCTACGGGAAATGTCATGCTTCGCCTCCAGGCAGCCGCTGACCGATACGGGCCAGCACCTGCTGTTTAAGTCCGCCATCGGGCAGCGCTTCCGTCAGCTCAGCCGCAAAGGCGTAAATAATCATCTTTTGCGCGGCCTGCTGGTCTATCCCGCGAGAGCGCAGGTAGAACATCTGCTCATCGTCAATACGCCCGACCGTTGCGCCGTGGCTGCATTTCACGTCGTCCGCATAAATTTCCAGCTGTGGTTTGGTGTCCACCTCTGCCAGACGTCCCAGCAAAAGGTTGTTGTTGGTCATCTGCCCGTCAGTTTTGATGGCGTGCTGCGCCACATTGATCAGGCCGTTAAACACCGCACGTCCTTTGTCGCTGACGATGGTTTTGTGCAGCTGACGGCTGTTGCAGTAGCCTTTGTTATGCTCAAGCCAGGTGCGCGTGTCGCATACTTCTGACTTCACCGGCATTGCCAGGCTGTTAATACGCAGCGTAGTGTTCTCACCGTTCAGCTGGGTGCTGGTATTGTGGCGCAGCACCGCGCCGCCAAGCAGGAAGCTGTGGCTGTAAGCCGCGGCATCCTGGCCCAGCAGAATATCGTTGTGGGCGAAGTGGTGACTGAGCGGATTCTCAAACGCCAGCTTGATATGGTGCAGCTGGGCGTTGGCCGCCACGTTCATCGTCAGACGCGAGCCGGTAAAATGGCGGGTGTCGTTCAGACTAACGTAATGTTCAATTACCGTCGCTTCTGCCCCTTCTGCCAGCTCGAGATGGTGGCGATAGTGGGCGGTGTTGATCTCGCCGCCCTCAACACCCTGGGTGATATGCATCAGCAGCAGCGGTTTCGCCGGGCGCTGGTTACGCTTAACGTGAATATGGGTGACAGACTTAGACAGGCTCTCTGTGAGGTGCAGAAAGACGTCAGGCTGGACCGGAGCACTCAACGACTGGCGCTCGTCGTTAATGGCGATATCGAACCCGCTCTCCTGTACGCTGTCGCTGAGTTCCTCACGAAACTGCCCGTCTACAAACACCAGACGCACGGCATCCACGCTCAGCGCCAGCACATCGCGCTGGCCGGGGCTAACCTGCGCCAGACGGGTGACAAACTCGCCGTTCAGCAGGCCGTCCAGCGGGGTATATTTCCAGTTCTCATGCTTACGCGTCGGTAAACCGAGACGCAGCATCTGCTGGAGATGGTGCTGAGCCTGTTCAGAGCGCGCTCCACCCTGGGCTTCAAACAGTCGGTGCCACTGCTGGAGTGCATTACTGCTGTTCGGTAAGCCAGCCATAACCCTGCTCCTCCAGTTGTTTAACCAGCGTAAAGTCACCGGATTTCACAATGCGCCCCTGATAAAGCACGTGGACATAGTCCGGTTTGATGTAGTCCAGAATACGCTGGTAGTGAGTCACGATAATAAATGAGCGGTTACCGTCACGCAGAGAGTTTACGCCGTCGGCAACGATCTTCAGGGCATCAATATCCAGCCCTGAATCGGTTTCATCGAGAATGCACAGCTCCGGCTCAAGAACCGCCATTTGCAGAATATCGTTACGTTTTTTCTCACCGCCAGAAAAACCCACGTTCACCGAGCGGGTGAGCAGATCTTCGGGCATTTTCAGCAGCTTGATTTTCTCTTCCATCAGATCCTGGAAGTCAAAGCGATCCAGCGCCTCAAGCCCGCGATACTTGCGCACCGCGTTCAGCGCGGTTTGCAGGAAGAACTGGTTGCTGACGCCCGGGATTTCCACCGGATACTGGAAGGCCATAAAGATGCCCTCACCGGCACGCTCTTCAGGCGACATCTCCAGCAGATCCTTGCCGTTAAACTCAACGGAGCCGCTGGTGACCTCATAATCTTCGCGTCCTGCCAGCGTCGCTGAAAGCGTACTTTTCCCGGAGCCGTTTGGCCCCATGATGGCGTGAACTTCACCCGGTTTGACGTCAAAATTGAGCCCACGCAGGATCTCTTTCTCTTCCACGCTAACCTGTAAATCTTTAATGCTTAACATGTGCTTTCCTTAACCGACGCTGTGTTCAAGACTAATGGCGAGGAGTTTCTGGGCTTCAACGGCAAATTCCAGCGGCAGTTCAGAGAACACGTCCTTACAGAAGCCGTTAACAATCATTGAAATCGCATCTTCTTCACTGATCCCGCGTTGCAGGCAGTAGAACAGCTGATCTTCACCGATACGTGACGTAGTCGCCTCATGCTCGAGCTGGGCGCTGTTATTGCGGCATTCGACATAGGGGAAGGTATGCGCCCCGCAGTCCGCACCAATCAGCATGGAGTCGCACTGGGTAAAGTTACGTGCGTTGGTGGCTGTCGGCATGATTTTCACCAGCCCGCGATAGCTGTTCTGGCTGTGACCGGCAGAGATCCCTTTGGAGATGATGGTCGATTTGGTGTTTTTACCGATGTGGATCATCTTGGTGCCGGTATCGGCCTGCTGATGACCGCTGGTCAGTGCCACGGAGTAAAACTCACCGATGGAGTTGTCGCCGCGCAGAATACAGCTCGGGTATTTCCAGGTAATGGCGGAGCCGGTTTCTGACTGCGTCCAGGACATCTTACTGTTTTCACCTTCGCACAGCGCACGCTTGGTGACGAAGTTCAGAATACCACCGGTGTTGCCATCGCCCGGGAACCAGTTCTGTACCGTAGAGTATTTCACTTCCGCGTCTTTATGGATGATCACCTCTACCACCGCCGCGTGCAGCTGGTAGCTGTCGCGCACCGGCGCCGAACAACCTTCGATATAGCTGACGTAGCTGCCTTCATCGGCCACCAGGATGGTGCGTTCAAACTGGCCGGTTTTTTCCGCGTTGATGCGGAAATAGGTTGAGAGCTCCATCGGGCAGCGCACACCTTTAGGCACGTAGATAAAGGTGCCGTCTGACGCCACCGCCGCATTCAGTGCCGCGAAGAAGTTATCGTTACTGGGTACCACGGTGCCAATGTATTTTTTCACCAGCTCCGGGTGATCGTGAATGGCTTCCCCAAAGGAGCAGAAAATTATCCCCTGCTCCGCCAGCTTTTCACGGTAGGTGGTTGCCACCGAGACGGAGTCAAAAATGGCGTCCACCGCCACCTCTTTACCTTCGCGCACGGGCACGCCGAGCTGATTGAAGGCCTCTTCCACCTCTTTACTCAGGAAGCTGTTCTCGGCACCGGTTTGCTGTACCGCGCCGGGCTGCGAGGCACAGGTATCATCGCAGCTGCCGCAGGAGGGCGCGGAGTAGTAGCTGTAATCCTGATAGTTCAGCTTATCGTAATGCGCTTTCAGCCAGTGGGGTTCTTCCATCTCCAGCCACGCGCGGAATGCGCTCAGGCGAAACTCCAGCATCCACTCCGGCTCGTTACGTTTGGCCGAAATAGCGCGTACGACCTCTTCGTTGATGCCTTTCGCCAGCTCATCGGTTTGCAGCTGCGTGAAGAAACCCTCTTTATAGTTGAGGTGTCCGCCGCTCCAGGTGTTTACATCACTCGTTGCTTCAGTATTACGAGACATAGTACCGCCTATACCCCAAAGCTTTCGCCGCAGCCGCATTCGTTCTGGGCTTTCGGGTTATGAAATTTGAATAACTGGTTTAAACCTTCCCGAACGTAGTCGACTTCGGTTCCATCGATAAACGGCATAGCCTGTAGCGCGACGTATAACTTTGCACCGTCGGTTTCAAAGACCAGATCGTCCTTTTTGGGTTCGGTTACGGTATCCAGCACGTAGCCAAATCCTGCGCAGCCCGTCTGCTTAACGCCTAAGCGTACGCCGAGGATGTCGGGATTTTTTGCCACCAGCTCATGAATATGTGCCGCCGCCGCAGGCGTCAGCGTTAAGCCACGCCAGGCAAAATCGGCCGGATTGAAGGTTTCTGAATGCAGTTCCATAGGTCCACCTCATCTGATAAGCCACCAGGGCATAACACCATGTTAGTGATAACGATTATCACTTCAACCCCCTGCGAGCAGGGGCTTTGGGCTAAACCGCCCTTTTTGGCTACTTTCATTAAGCATAGACCCTGTGACGGGATGCGGATGGGTGGGTTAGTTTTGTTCAATGCATTGATAAATAATGCATTTCATAAGAAAGGCGGTAAGGTGGCGGGCAATAATAAAAATTGTATTGAAAATACCTATTTTTGAGATAGCTAAAGTACGCCCAGGCATCATATACATTTTTTACGTATGCCTCCCCCTTAAGCCAGGTTCTTTTTAATTCTTTTTTGCCTTACCTGGGCGCGCATAAAGACGTTTGATGGATAAGTTAACCATTATTTATCAGTCTGATAGTGGTTAAATTCCGATCATGATTAATTACATAAACTCGTCCCTTTTCGGCGTAATGTTTCCCTTGTTAACCATTTATTCACTAAGGGATTAAATTATGTGGAGTGCCCATAAAGCCGCAGTTCATGCTCGCCAGCATGCAGGTCAGTATAGCCAGAAAAGATGTGCAGAATTTGTTTCAAAATCCATTCGCGCCGGCGGTGCTAATCTACAGAACACACATTATGCTAAGGATATGAAAAGCAATTTAATTCTGGCGGGCTTCCACCAGGTTTACGGTGAGCCTGTTGAGGGCGATGTGGCGGTGATCCAGCCCACAGCGCACCACCCCTATGGCCACGCTTGCATCTATGGTGGGAACGGCGTCTGGTACTCTGATTTTGTTCAGCGAACAATGTATCCGGGAAAAGAATACCGGGAAGTAAAGCCAGCATATGCAATTTACAGGCATGACTGACATGAAAAAAATAATTCTGGCGATCCTGCTTCTGCCCACTCTCGCATCCGCTGCACAGGAGTTACCCCCTGAGGTATCCGCTGCCCTTCAGTTTAATAAGTGGTACATCTCGGAAATTATTACCGGGAAAGAGCCCCTGAAAAACTATGAAGCGCTGAGGCCATATGTGACCCGCGAAACCATCAGCAAACTCAAAGCCATGGATAAGTTGGATCCAGATGAATATGACGTGCCTGACGTCGATTTGTTCATCAAGGCTCAGGGATATGAAGATGACTGGGACATCGTCAGTGCGCGGGCGCTGGATTACGATGCCGCCTGTATGCAGGTTTATATCTCATTCGGCAAAAAGCGGGATCACACCGTGATTGACTGCATGCTCAAGGAAGATGGCGTGTGGAAAGTTGAATCCGTGGCCAGTATGAATATTTCAGACAACCTGATGATGGAATAAACCGACGATATGACAGGGGTACTGATGCTATGCATCTTCGCGGATACCCCTGTCGTATCGCCAGAAAGCAAAAATCCCGCGCTGGCGGTTTACCGTTGGCCCCCTTAACATCAGTGATGGAACGAGACGGCGAAACCCTGTTCACGCCAGTGGTCGAGCTGCTCCTGTTGACGAGGCGTAGGTGCTTTACCGGTCCAGACGAAAATTTTTTGTCCAGGGAAAAGTTCCGGACGTGGAGAATCAATCGGTTCAGCCAGCACGTCGATATGCCAGCCCTTGTAGGCAAGACGGGCCGCTTCCAGCCACAAATGCGTACGGTCGTCGCACTCCCATCCAACCAGTAGCGCATCTTTACCTGCTTTTTTTCGTGATTCAACCAGGCTAGTAACGGCAAACTCAATCAGGACACCGTCGAGCAGGCTCGCCATATGACGCACCGTATTCTGATCCTGATTCATTCGCTGACGCACAGGGGTGATGATGTTATCTATCAGAACATCCATCGCATGGTCGCGGCGGAACTCACTGATTTTGGCGCGCAGTTTTGCCGGATTGGCATAGCGCAGAACGGTTAACATCTCTTCCTGAAACGATGCCCAGTTCCCATGCGTCATCACTTCTGTATTTTCAAGAAGCGCTTTTACTTTACCGACCGAAACACCCGTTTTCATCAGGCGTTTGATCTCTTCGATACGCAGGATATCTTCATCGTCAAACTGACGATGACCCCCTTCACTTCGCTGCGGCTTCAACAATCCATAACGGCGCTGCCAGGCACGCAGCGTAACGGGGTTGATACCGCATCGTTCGGCCACTTCGCCGATACTGTAATAGGCCATTAACTCCCTCACGCACAATACTTCCATACCTAACCAAACCAACCTTATCAGATTGTACAAATCATTTGTATAACTAACTCCTCGTTCTGAGACAAGTGAATGGCTCAAAGAACCCCTCACTCGTTAATGTATTGTTGTATAAATTTAGCCGTACGTACAGGTCACTATTAAGAGTTACGTACAGGTTTTTATAAATCGTACTTTTTCTCGGGCCAGGCAATCGCCGGAATGCCCCCCAGACGCGGGCTGGCAAAAAGGTGGCCCTGGAACTGAGAAATCCCGGCTGATTCCAGCCACATCCACTCTTCAGCCAGCTCTACGCCAACCGCACAGAACAGAATTTCCAGGGACGCACAGCATTTAATGATCGACTGAATGATCGCCTGACGCGGGCCGCTCTTGTGCACGTTGGCAATCAAATCACGGTTGATCTTGATTCTGTCCGGCTGGAACTGGGCCAGCAGTTGCAGACCGGCGAATCCCGCGCCAAAGTGATCGATGGCCACGCTGATCCCGGCGCTTTTAAGCTGTCTGACCGCGCTGGTGAACTCTTCAAAGCGCGAGATGGCCTCGCTCTCGGTGAACTCGACTACAATTTGCTCCGGCACAAAACCGTTCGCCTCAATTGCCGTCAGTAAAAAATCGACGGCGCCAGGAACATTGACCAGCGTCATCGGCAGCAGATTAATGGACAATGTTTGAGTCTGTAGGCCCAGCGCGCTGGCCATCGACAAAGCCACCTGTTTACTCTTCAGATCCGATTCGTACAGCGCCTCACGCGACAGGTTGGCAAAATAGCTTTCCGGGGACTCACCGGACGGCGTGCGGATCAGGGCTTCCCAGGAAACAACCTGCTGCATAAACGGATCGACGATAGGTTGAAACGCGAAACTACAGTCCGCTCCCTTTGCCACTACCGTCGGCTGGGAGGATAACGGCGTGTTTTCGGTGATAAACTCCCAGGCGTCAGCAGGAGGCAGCTCAAAGTAGTTGGCTTTTTCAGTGGCCTCAACGAAGGTGCGGAAAAATTGCAGGGCGCGATCATTATAGGTTAGCTGATAGCGGCTTGTGCCTTTATCAAGAACCTGTTGCAGCACTTCGTTGGTGTCGTACTGACGAAGGTCGAAGAGCTCCATACCCACATTGCCAAAACGTCTTGAAGGCCCGTGATCGCTCAACAATTCGACCACGTTGTGATGCCGTGGGTCACGGCAGATGAGCTCATAGATCTCCTTAACGTTATCAGCGGGCCCTTCAAGTAACTGAAAAAAGTGTGTGCCGTTAAACAGCAAAATCCCCGTCACATCGAACTGGCGATTTCTACAATTTGCAGCAGCGACCATGTCTTCCAGCGCTTTCACTGGAACGTCCTCGCAGATATGACTGCGGTAAATGATGGTTGTGAGCATGCTAATCCTGAAGATTGAGGGGGTGACCACGAAAACACGTGGGGAAAACTCTGTTATAGCACATTAATTGCCCAACAAATAATTTACATCTCAACGATTTACACGGCTTTTTTGCGTCATTTACGGGCTTGTACAACTCTGCGACGCCGCTTCGGATTGTACAATATATCTTGTGAATACCGCAGTAAATCGTATAAGAATAAGCATCTGATAAATAATGATTTTATAAAATATATTATAAAATATTTAAAAAATTGTACATTTTAAATGTACAGATTTGAAAATTATGTATACCTTAAATGTAACGTTACTGATTACAGAATTTTACAGGAGCGAAACATGCAGCAGAACGGATACGTCGCAGACTCAGCAACAGCGATTGCGCAGTACTTCGATAAAGCCGCGCTTCCAACCCAACAGGAAACCCTGGGTCAGGTTGTTGTTGAAATCCTTAGCGATGGGCGGAATCTGAATCGCAAATCGCTCTGCACAAAACTGTTGAGTCGCCTTGAAAGGGCCAATGGTCCGGAAGAGGAACATCATTATCACCTGCTTCTTGGTCTGCTCTTCGAACGTTAATGTTATGAATAGCAGTGATGCGGACAGACTGATCGACCAGCTCATTGGAGAAGCCGCTCTTTCACTTTTGAAGGAGCGAGGTCCCGTGACGACCGAGGGATTGGTTCAGCGTCTGCGTAACATGCAAGCCTGTGAGACGGATCCCCAGCGGCGGGAGACATTAGCGAGGGTGATAGCTGAAATCAGCACAGGCACGGTCGCTTTTAAAGGTCGCAGAACCGCACAAGGACGAATACAGAGAGAGGGATCTCTCAAAAATAATCGAGAAAATGTAGTGCCGTTATTTGGAAATGGAAAACCGTCCGATCCCAAAAAGATGCATTGACTACAACTTTACAGCAACGGTGAGAACAAATGAGACAAAATATTCAGCTTCAACCCGAATACCACTCCGCCTTTTTAGATAGCGCGTTGTCGGAGTATTTCCGTCACGCAGGCGATCGCTTTGCTGAAGAGTCTGCCATTTTTTCGACTGCGGTTCGTTGTGTTCTCGCTTCTGAAGGTCATCTGACCAACAAAGCGATCATTCTCTGGCTGATCCAGACGCTGGAAACCACCGACGATGTCGTTAAGGCGGATGTGATCCGCAAGACGCTGGAAATTGTTGTCGGTTATACCATGGACGATCTTTAACGCCTCTCCCTTCCCATCCCTACGGATAGCGTGTCATCGTCAATACTGACGAACAGACTGACGATGACACATCCTCTCTTCCCTGACGCCCTGTTAATCAAGCACGCTGAATGTGGCATGGATCCTGCTTAGTCCGCTAAGGGACTGGGCTTTCCAGTAAACATTGCTTCATTTCTTAACAGGTCTGTTATTGATGAAAAAAATCGCCAGCGTCTGCCCTTACTGCGGTGCAGGCTGCAAACTAAACCTCGTCGTGAAAAATAACCGGATTATCCGTGCCGAAGCCGCTGATGGCGTAACCAATCAGGGCACGCTTTGCCTGAAAGGATTCTACGGCTGGGACTTTCTTAACGACACACGGCTGCTTACCCCCCGTCTGACGCAGCCCATGATCCGCTACAGCAAAGGCGAGTCCTTTATCCCTGTTACCTGGGAAGAGGCCATTCGCTATACTGCTCACAGGATTAAAAGCATCAAAGATCAGTACGGCCCTCGATCCATTATGACCACGGGGTCCTCGCGGGGAACGGGCAATGAGACCAACTATGTGATGCAAAAATTTGCCCGTGCGGTGCTGAACACTAACAACGTCGACTGCTGCGCCCGCGTCTGTCACGGTCCGTCCGTTGCCGGTTTACAGGAGACCCTCGGCAACGGTGCCATGAGCAATTCCATTAACGATATTGAAAACTCAAAATGCCTGCTGGTGTTCGGCTATAACTGCGCCGACTCTCACCCCATCGTCGCCCGACGCGTGCTTAAAGCACGTGAAAATGGCGCAAAAATCATCGTCTGCGATCCGCGTCATATTGAAACGGCACGCATTGCCGATCTTCATCTTCAGTTGAAAAACGGCAGTAACATGGCGCTGGTCAATGCCTTTGGCTATGTCCTGCTTGAAGAGGAACTGTACGACAAAAACTACGTTGCCCGCTTCACAGAAGGGCTTGAGGCTTACCGACTGACGGTAAAAGATTACGCACCCGAGCAGGTTGAACATCTGACGGGCATTCCCGCGCGGGATGTTCGTCAGGCAATGCGCATGTTCGCGGCGGCGCCTTCAGCAACGGTAATGTGGGGAATGGGCGTTACGCAGTTTGGTCAGGCGGTTGATGTGGTGAAAGGTCTCTCCAGCCTGGCGCTGCTCACCGGCAACCTGGGCCGCCCTGCCGTCGGCGTAGGTCCGGTTCGCGGGCAAAATAACGTTCAGGGTGCCTGCGATATGGGCGTTTTGCCCAATATGTTCCCCGGCTACCAGGATGTCACTGACCCGGCAGTCAGACTGAAATTTGCCGATGCGTGGAAAATCAATGTCAGCCGGATGGACGATCGCGTCGGGACGCGTATCACCGAAGTGCCGCATCTCGCGCTGGAAGGTAAGATCAAAGCCTATTACATCATGGGGGAAGATCCGCTTCAGACAGAAGCCGATCTGGGCCTGGTCCGCCGCGGCTTTGAGTCCCTCGATTTTGTGGTGGTTCAGGACATCTTTATGACCAAAACGGCAGAGGTGGCTGACGTACTGCTCCCTGCCACGTCATGGGGAGAACATGCTGGCGTGTTCACCTGTGCCGATCGCGGCTTCCAGCGTTTTGGCAAGGCCATTGAGGCCAGCGGCAACGTCAAGCGCGACTGGGAGATCATCAGCCTGCTGGCCACGGAGATGGGCTATCCCATGCATTACGAGAATAACCAGCAGATCTGGGACGAAATGCGCGAGCTGTGCCCCCTCTTCTACGGCGTGACCTACGAAAAAATGGGCGAGATGGGCCATGTCCAGTGGCCCTGCCCAACCCTTGATCATCCCGGCACACCCTATCTGTACAGGGATAATCAGTTCGACACACCCACTGGCAAAGGCCAGCTGTTTGCTGCCCCCTGGCGCGCTCCGGCCGAGACACCGGATACGGATTACCCGCTGGTACTTTGCACGGTGCGCGAAGTCGGTCACTACTCCTGTCGCTCAATGACCGGGAACTGCGCGGCGCTGCAAAGCCTGGCCGACGAGCCAGGCCGGGTGCAAATGAACCCGGCCGACGCGGATGAGCGTGGAATCGCCGACGGCCAATTGGTCTGGGTACGTTCACGCCGGGGTAAAGTGATCACGCGCGCCAGCATCAGCGAGCGCATCAATGCGGGAGCAATCTATATGACCTACCAGTGGTGGATTGGCGCCTGTAATGAGCTGACGCAGGATAATCTAGACCCGATCTCCAGAACGCCTGAAACGAAATATTGCGCCGTGCAGATGGAGGCGATCGAGGACCAGCGCTGGGCGGAGGATTTTGCGGCTTCTGCGTACCAGACCATGAAGACGCGATTGATCGCTGCGGTTAACGTTTAAATGCATTGCCGGGTGGTGGCTATCACTGCCCGGCCAGCTATCCGCTGGCGTTTTACGCTATCTGTTCTGCATAATTATTTTCAAGGTAATCGCGAAGCAGGTTCGGACGGTTCTTTTTCTCCATCAGCCTTCTCAACAGTACGATCAGCTCGTAATCGCTTCGCAGATTAAATTTTTGCATCAGCATATATTTATGGGTAAAGACCGTTTTCTGGCTCATCTCCAGCGCCTGAGCGGTCTGCACTACCGACAGCCCTCGGTAAAAATTGACCAGAATACGAATTTGTTGCCGGGATAACCCTTTATGCTGGCATTCGAAGCAGTTATGTTTAGTCCATGTATAACCCGGTAATTGCGTCCTGAACCACGCGATAAACAGTACGCCACTGATACGATCAAGCGATGCACGGCGAGGGAGAAAAATAATGTCCTGAAAGCAGGAGGGCAACGCCGAAAAGCGCAGTTCATCGTCGACAAACCCTAGCACAATCCCTTTTTGCCGGGCGAGTAACTCGGGAAAACAGGTCAGTGTTTCACCCTGGCATAATGACAGGACAATAATATCGGCCTGACTGACGTTTTCATGGGTCAGCGCCAGGTTAAATGTGATGGCACGATGAAAGTTATGTTTAAAAAAACCCTCGAAAAATTCATGTAGCCCAGCCTGAAAAAATAGATCGGTTTCCTGAATCAGAATATTTAACATAGCTCATACCAACGTCTTTAAAAAAGGCATATCACCGGCGCTCAGTTGTACTGCATCGTCATCACCACAACTGCACTGATGCTTCCCGGCGTGACGCCACCCGTCACGGATTTAACCGAGGCCTGCATAGCCATTGTCGCGGTTCTGTCAGCACCAATAGTTTGAGTCATGCCAGAGCCTGTTCCTTTAAGCGTACCCGTTTGGGCATCGCGCATGGCTATCGCCACGTGCGTGGCCGAACCGCTGTTCATAAAATAGTCCGCGCCCGCCGCGGGATCGGGGCTGCCGGTAAAAGAGACGGTCACACTCTGCGTTCCCGTTGGGCACTGGGTGAACAGCAGACTAAATGGCACCGGATCCGATGTTGAGCCCGGCGTCGCCATATTGGTTGCCTGAATATTGCCCAGATTGACATCGAGGCTGTTACTCCCGCCATTAAATATGCACGGCGACGCAACGATATTTCCCGTCACACCGATGTTGACGCTATCAGCGGTGAAAGCCTTCCCGCTGAGTAAAGCCAGTAACAGCAGTGTCCCGTATATTATTTTCATCTTCGTACCTGCTACTGATAGGTCAAATTAAGGGTGGCGGAGGCATTTGCTGAACCTGACTCCACGCGGTTCAACGTCTGGTAATATCGGGCCGTTAACGGCAATGTCTCTTGCCCGCCGGCAGACTGCCGCAAGAATAGTCGGCTGTTCATCACCAGCGGCACACCGTTATAGATAAGCTGCACCCCAACCCCTTTTGCGGTGCCGGCATTTCCCTGCCCGGTTAAGGCCATCACGCTGGTATTGGCGCTGTCCGGATTCTGTATTCCACTGAGCGAGACCGTAATATTGGTTCCGGCGGCGCAGGTTAAGCCCAGGTTTTGCGTGTTCTGTGCTCCCGCTGGCGTGGTGCCCACCACGGTGCCGAACGCCGAGGCGGGGATATCCCCGATCGGAAACGTCAGCTGTGACGTATTCACCGTGCACGCCATGGCATTAATGGTTCCGGCGGTGAGCTGCGTGGTCAGGCCGTCTCGATAGATGCCGTCGCTCCCCTGAAGCGTCACGACGCCGATCGCCCCCGGGGTTAACGCCCCCGATGAGACCGGGCCAGTCACCACCAGCTCAATCCTCCCGCCATACCAGTCGACATAGGAGGTCTGCGCATTGTACGAGAACGTATTACTCGGGTTTTCAAAATAGGCGTTGGAGGAAAAGCGTATGCCTATCCCGCTGACGTTAGTGTTGTAAACATGATTGCCGTAGCTGCTCAACGTGGCGCTGTTGTAGCGCATGCTGAATCCCAGCATCAGCGGATTAGCACATCCAGTAAGATAGGAACCGGTGGCTGTCGCCGCGCCGGAAAAGACCACCGTGCCGACAGGTGCATCACGCTGCACGTTAATCGTCCCCACGGACAGGGTTGACAGCTGCGGCGTGATGGTGGTGCACGTACCGGCACGGGCGAGGTTTCCCGCCGCGAGCAAACAGAG